>JAOZVJ010000123.1 GCA_029938215.1 Arcobacteraceae bacterium
ACACCAATTCCTGGATAAATATATCCATCGCTACCTAATTTTTCATCAATTTGAGCTACATAAATATCAACATCTGGATGTTGATTGTTAAAATATTTTATTCCTTTTGGTGAACCTACCAAATTTAATGAAATTATTTTTTTAGGATTTTTCATTTTTATAAGTTTAACAGCGTCATTTAATGATCCGCCTGTTGCTATCATAGGATCTAATAATACTACTAATTTATCCTCAACATCAGGAATTCTATCATAATAAATTCTACTTTTATGAGTATCTTCATCTCTTCTCATAGCTAAAAATCCTGATTGGATAAAAGGCAAAGAGTTTAGCAAGCCATCTAGCATTGGCATACCAGCTCTTAAAATAGGAACCAATACTATATTGCGCTCATCTATTACTGGATAATCACCCTCTCCTATCCAAGTATCAAATTGTTTATCAATTGTATCAGTCTTTTTTAAAGCTTCATAAAATAATATATTTGCCAACGCCCCTATACATTTTCTAAAATCTGTACTAGCTAAGTTTATATCTCTCATCATTGAAATATAATGTTTTACTAAAGGATTTGTTATATTATGTATTTTTTTTGGCATAATTTAAAATTTATCTAAAATTATCGAAAACCAATGGAGCTTTTAATTCCAATGATTTTAAATGTTTCATAATACTTTGCAAATCATCAAGATTCTTCCCAGATACTCTTATCTCATCACCTTGATTAACCGCAGTTACTTTTAATTTTAATTGTTTAATTTCATTTTGGATTGTTTTAGCTTCATCTTTTTCAATAGTATCTACTATTTTATAAGTAAATTTTCGTTGACCTTGACTAGCATCTTCACTTTTTAACTCCTCAAGTGAATTAATAGAAACACCTCTTTTATTCATTTTAGAGATTAAAATATCTTTCATAGCATCAATTTTTTGGTCACTTGAACTTAGAAGTATTAAAGTTTTATTTCCTTCGCTTAGATCAATATCTTTTGTGATGCCCTTAAAATCATAACGATTATCTACTTCTTTTTGTGCTTGAATTACTGCATTTTTCATCTCACTCATATCAAGTTTTGCAGATATATCAAAGCTGTGTTCTTTTACTTTTGCCATTTTTAACTCTTTAGTCGTCTCTTGAAGTTATTTCTAGTAAATGATAACCAAAATCAGTTTTAATTGGACCATGAACGACACCAACTTTATCATTAAATACAACACTATCAAATTCTGGTACCATTTGCCCTTGACTAAAAGTTCCTAAATCTCCACCTTCTGCACCTGAAGGACACTTTGAATGTTCTTTTGCTACATCTTCAAAAGTAACACTGCCACTTAAAATTTTTTCTTTCAATTCATTACATAGTTCTTCACCTGGTACTAATATATGTCTTGCACTTGCTGTTCTCATTATTTTTTTCCTTTATTTATCTAAATTAAAAGCATAATATACTAATATTTCTTAAAAGTTTATGTAACAATTTAAGGCAATGGAGCAAAAATATGAAATACACAATTTACGGAAATCCAGTAGAACATTCAAAATCACCACAAATGCATAATGCAGGATTTAAATATCTTAATTTTGATGGAAACTATACAAAAACATATCTTGAAGATGGAAATACAATAAAGCAAGATTTTATAGAAAACAATATTCAAGGTGCAAATATAACAGTACCACACAAAGAAATTGCTTTTAAAAAAGCAGATAAAACAATAGGTTTGGCAAATAAAATAGGCGCAGTAAACACTTATATAAATAAAGACGGGAAAATATTAGCATATAACACAGATGCTCCAGGTTTTATGAAAGCAATTGAAAATTTTAAAGAGATAAAAACAGCATTAATCATTGGAGCTGGAGGAACAGCAAAAGCGATAGCTGTTGCATTTCAAGAAGCAAAAATAAAAACAACAGTTTTAAACAGAAGTGTAAATAAACTAGAATTTTTTAAGAATCTAAATTGTACTACTTATATCTGGGATACATTTATATGCGGAGAATATGATTTAGTTGTAAATTCTACCAGTGCTGGATTAAAAGATGATAACTGCCCTGCCCCAAAAGAAATATTAAAGAATATTTTAAATAATTCAACATTTGCCATCGATTGTATTTATGGGAAAATGACACCTTTTTTGAAACTTGCAAAAGATAAAGGCTTAAAATACAAAGATGGTGAAGATATGCTTTTGTACCAAGGTGTTATTGCTTTTGAGCTGTTTACGGGCAAGAAAGCCGATAAACAAACTGTTGAAGCTATGAGGAAAGGACTGAAAGAAAGCTAAATTAATTGACTTTATTTATTATTTTTTTTCTTAGAAGCTTTTGCCATTTTTGCTTTTTTCTTAGATTTCTTTTTTGCTAATTGTAAATTTGCACCTTTTCTGGCATTTATAACTTGTTCTTTTTGATTTTTTTCTTGTGAGTATGCAACCTTAACTGCATTTTTATTGTCATTACCAAATGCAGCCATTTTTTCTGCCTTAGCTGTTTTTACGCTTGATGTATTTGCTTCTTTCATAGTTTTCCTTGATTAGTAATTTTGCTATTGTATTTAAAAACTAATAAAAAGTAAATTATATTTATTCTAAAATATTAGAATTTATTCCCATCTTTATCATAGCAATTCGTTTCTGTAATTTTATTATTTTCATATAAAAAACTATACCAAAGAGTTCCATTATCATAATAAATATTTCTTGATTCAAGATAATTATTATCATCTTCACTATAATAAAATTCTTCCTTTATATTACTATTTCCATAATATTCAATTTCTGATTTTATTTCACCATTTTTAAAATAAGTTGTTTTAATAAGAATATTTCCATTTTCAGCTTCATCATATTCAAATTCATCTTTTACTGCACCATCATCTGAATAAGTTGTTCTATATTTAATATTACCATTTTCATAATATTCGATTTTATCTTTCATTTTAATTCTCCTATTTAATAAATCTTATTTTCTTGTGGTATTATAATAATCATAATTTAAATACTTTGTAAAAATTTATTAAAAGAGTTTGCAAAGTTTTGTGCATCTTTTTGACCAAATGGAGCTGGTCCTTTTGTAATTTCTCCACTATCTCTAATGTTTTGCATTAAATTTCTCATTGCTAAATAATGCTTAATATTTTCAGTTGTATATAATTCTCCACGATGATCTATTGCATGAGCATTTTTAGTAATGGTTCTATCAGCCAATGGTATATCAGCAGTAATAACCAAGTCATCATCTTCTAGCATTTCTACAATATGATTATCAGCTTCATCGGCACCTGCTTCAACTATAATATATTGAATATGACTTGATTTACCAATAGTAATCTTTTTGTTTGACACTACATAAGTTTCTATTTTTAACTTATCTATTGCTCTTAATATTATTGGTTTTAAAATATTAGGCAAAGCATCGCCATCTATGTATAATTTCATAACAGTATTATGGCTATAAAATAATATTCTAAATTAATAAACAACTACTTTATTTCTTCCTGTTTCTTTTGCCTTATAAAGTGCTTCATCTGCATCTTTTATAAGCATATCAAAATCAGTATGTTTATCTGACAATAAAGCTATACCAAAACTTGATGTAACAGATACATTTTCTACATTTAATTTTTCAATAGATTCTCTTATTTTTTCTGCCTTTATTTTTGCATTATCCAAACTACAATTTTCAAGTAAGATTACAAACTCTTCACCACCATATCTTGCAACAAAATCTTCTTTTCTTTCAGTACTACCAAGTGAAACAGCAACTGCTTTTAAAATATTATCACCCATTAAGTGACCATATGTATCATTTACATTTTTAAAGTGATCAATATCAGTCATAATAGCACATAGAGGTTCTTCTTTTCTTCTTGCTCTTGAAATTTTTCTAATTCCTTCATCCATAAGATAATGTCTATTATACAAAGTTGTTAGTTTGTCATGCATTGCCATAAATCGAAGTTTGTCGCATTGTTGTTTAAGTATAATATGAGTTTGAACACGAGCTTTTGTTATTGCTGGATGTATTGGCTTTGTAA
>JAOZVJ010000003.1:0-34158 GCA_029938215.1 Arcobacteraceae bacterium
TTTGATAGTATATTATAGCATAAATTTCTTAAGTTTGGTTTTATATAGCTATATTTCGCCAGACCCATAGTAACTTCTTCCATTTACTGGCTTGCCGTTTTTATACATTATTTCGGACTCTAGCTTACCAGACATATAATAACTTTTTCCTTTTTTAAACTTGCCATCTTTATACATTATTTCGGATTTCAATTTACCAGAACGGTCACATTCTCTAAATAATCCATTTGCAGGTTTTTGTGTTTTAATTTCTAAAAAAATATCATTTTTAAGAACTAAATCTTTGTCACTATAAACTACGCTCCCTAGCAAGCTTACGCATAAAAGTATATTAATAATAATTATTTTCACAGCTTACCTTTATTATTTTGCCAATTCAAAAATTAAAATTTTGATTAAAAGATGTTAGCACTATTTCGTTAATAAAGTGTTAAAATTAGATATACTATCGCAATAGGAGTTTTCTTATGTCTGCAAAATACGGTATAAATATTAATCAAACTACAGAAGAGGCATTTAAAACAATTCTCAATGCTGATTATATTTTATTAAAACATTGGGGAATACTAGCATTAAATGAGAAAGACAATGAAGTAGTACACCAAATGCGGGTATGTCTTCGAAAAATGCGTTCTTTATTATCTATTTTTCAGCCAATACTTCCCGAAAAACTATTTAAAAATTTCTTTAATGAGATGCATTATTTTTCTTCACAACTTGATAAAGCGCGTGATTTTGATGTTTATTTAGAAAATAATTTTTTTCTTGAAAAAAATACAAAAGCACAAAAGTTAATATATAAACTTATAAAAGCACAACAAAAAAAAGAATACAAAAAAATTAAAATTATAATCAAAAGTACAAGATTGCAAAATTTTTATAATTCACTAGATAAATTACTTGCAACAAATAGATGGCAAAAATATTTTTCAAGTAAACAAAAAAATGAATTTAATAAAAATATTGTACCGCTTGCTGCAAAAATAATTGAACTATATAAAAATAACTTAATTTACATGGGAATTAACATTGATAAACTAGATGATAAATCTTTACATAAATTACGAATACAATGTAAAAAACTTCGCTATTCAACAGAATTTTTTAAAACACTATTTAATAATGAAATAATTTCACTTACAAATTGTCTTAAAGAGATTCAAGATATTTTGGGGATACTTCATGATGAAACTATAATGAAAAAAATTCACAAAACCTTATTAAAAAAACATAAAAATAGAAAAATAGAAAAATTTACTCAAAAATTAGAAAAAAAGACAAAAAATAAAAATAAAAAACTCAAGAAACAACTTGAGTTTTATTGGGGAAATTTTCTTCAAATAAAAAAGTTTTAATCCAGCTTATTTTCTTCACTTTTTGTAGTTTTAGAAATATCTATTTTTTTACCATTTTCTATAGTTCTATTTCTAACTATTTTTGTTATTCTCTCACTCAATGTACTACTTTTTGCATAAAGTACAGCCACAAGCAAAAGCAAGATAGCATTTGAAAGATACAAAATCAAATCTGTACCTTTTCCTATGCCAAAATATTGAGCTATTTCATCTGTTTGAGCAGGAAAGATAATAAAATAAATACCAATAGAAAATAAAACCAATAAAACAAATTTATTTGTATCTCTGAATTTTTGAGAATGAGCCAAAAATAAAAATGTAAAACCTACTAAAAAAACTAATAAAAATTTTATAAATATCATACTCTCAACCTTTTAAATAAAATTTCTAAAATAATATTTAAACTATTTAATAATTTTTGACCTTTTTGTTTGGTGTATTCATTGTATAAAATCGCACAAGGAATTTCTTTATATTTTAAATTATTATTTTTTATAACATCTATTACCTCAGACGCATGTGCCATTCTATTTTGTGTAATATTAAACTTTTTATTTGATATTTTTATCATTCTAAAACCGTTGTGCGTGTCTGTTAATTTAATTCCAGAAATTATCCAAGTAAATATAATCGCCATTTTTAAAACGATTTTTTTTATAAAAGATATATTTTGTGCATTTCCTAAAAATCTAGAACCAAGAACTATATCATATTTGCCTTTTTTCATAGTTTCTTCAAAAAGTTTTATATCTTTTGGATTATGCTGACCATCACTATCTATGGTTACCGCATATCTCAATCCAAGTTTTCTAGCAAACTCAATACCAGTTTGAAGTGCCGCACCCTGCCCCATATTTATCTCATGAGTTAATAAATAAATACCATCGATTTGCTCCAAAATTTCACCGCTATTGTCTGTTGAACAATCATTAACTATTATTATTGTGTCTTTTGGTCTTTCTTTTTTTAAGCTATGCAAAAAATCTTTAATTACTTTTTTCTCATTAAACACTGGCACTACAATAGCTATATCATTAGTCACTTTGCACATCCTTAATATTCTGCAATATTTTATCTATTTTATTATATGATTTTGATGTTGCAACAGTTGCCAAGAAATAATCTCTATTTATTTTAATTTTATCCAAAAAATATTTTGCTAAATTTGTATCAAGTAATTCATAAGGATGTATATAAAATACAGGCTTTATATTATTTTCTATCGCTTTTCTAAAAAAATAATTTAAAACAGTAAGTGGCAACACTCTTAAATAAAAACCGCCACTAAAGGGTAAAGTCATCTTTGGTATTGGTATCTCCGCTACAATGCCTTTTTTGGTTTCCATTGAAAATGGATTTTTTTTATCGGTACTATGTCCATACATATATGTTTTAAATGGAAAATATGAAGATGAATATTCATAACCCGTTTTGGCAATTTGCTCATAATATTTTTCATCATGCGGTATAGACCAGCTAGGACTTCTATAGCCTTTAACCTCATCTGATATCGTATCTTCTAATATTTTTTTTGATAATGTAATTGATTCGGTCCATTGTTCAAATGTTTGATTATATACAAGATGATGCTCATAACCATGAGAAGCTATTTCATGACCTGCTTGATATATTCTTTTTACGATGTTAGGATATTTTTGGGCAAAAGAACCAAGTACAAAAATTGTAGATTTTATATTATATTTATCACAAAGCAAAAGCCAATTATCTATGATTTCATTATAATCAATTTTAAAATTTGCTATTTTTATTAAATTAAAATTTGCATCTTCAAATTCTTCCAAATCAAGTGTTAGCCATACTTTATTGTCTTTATAATTATTTGGGATTTTATCTTTGATTGGCATTTTGCAATTCCTTAAAGCTTATTTTTTTATTTGAAATTACTATAACACCACCTATTATTGATGGTAATATTTGCATAATATGCAATAATACAGATGCTGCTATTGCACTTTCTTTATCTATACCATACATAGTCAAAATATAAATCACACCCATATGAAAAGTTCCTATCCCTGCTGGTGTTATAGGTATCGCTTTACCAATAGCAGAAGCTAAATACACTACAAAACATTGCGTCAATGTCAAATCAAAATTAGCAACATATTTTAAAAAAGCAATAAAAAATGTCGCATTTACAACCCATACTAACAAAGTATAAATTGTCGCATCTATTAAAATTTTTATTTTCAAAATTGAATGTATATTTTTAACTATTTTTTTTAGATAAATTCTAATAAACTTATGAGGTAAAAATGTCAAAATTCTCATCAATTTTTGTCTTTTATATTTTACCATATAAAAAAACAATAATGATAAAAATATAATAGCAATTGGTATAGACAATGATAATTGAGATGTAAAAAATAATTCTACTCCCAAGATTGTGGCTATTGCCAAAATTATTATATCTAAGCCTCTATCAAGCGTAAATACTGCTATATTAAAATTATATGAGATGTTGAAAAATTTCTTTAAATAAAAAAATCTTGATAATTCTCCGATTCTCCCTGGTAAAATCACATTTAATAATGATACCAAAAAATATGATTCCAAAGATGGTATAAACTTGCATTTATTTTGTGAAAGCAATGTCCATCTAAGTGCCATAAATATATCACTTAATAATGAATAAATTATTATAAAAAAGGTAACCACATAATCAATATTTTTGAACGCATCAAAAACTAATTGCATTTGTATATTATAAAATATATACACAGCTATAATAACAATAATAAAAAATTTTATAAAAAAGTTTATTTTGTATCCTTTATTTAATAATCAGGCAAATATCTTATTAAAAAATTACCTAATTTATTTGCTATTTTAAATGGAATAAATTTCCATAAAAAAGAAGCTAATTTATATTTTGAATAAATATTATTTTGTTTTTGATTTGATAAAATATCTATTTTTAAAGGTTTTGCTCCAAATTGTGCCTTAAATTTATGATTGCTAGAATCATACGCAGATCTTCCAAAATCAAAAACTTTTTTCTTTCTCTTCTCTGATGCTTCTTTAATAGCCTCGACAAATACCACATATCCTGCATTTAAAGTTGAATAATTTTTATCTCTTCCTCCCCATCCATACCAAGCAATTTCATCATCATACAATACACATATCGCATAAATAGGTTTTTGTTCTTTATAGTAAATTATATATTCTATATCTTTTTTCATATGTTTAGGTAAGTATTGAAAAAATCTAATAGAATGTGCTGGGCTTCCGTGTTCGTGCATTGTTTTAGAATATAGTTGATAAAAATCAATCATTAAATTATGTCTATTACCTTTTTCTATTACAAAATCTTCTTTATATGCTTTTTTAATCTTATTTCTACATCTTGAAGTAATTTGATTTTGTAAAATTTCTTCATAATTATTTGAAGAAATATCTGTTCTCAAAGTTACTGTATCATTTTTTTTAAAATCTTTATAATTTGGATTTAAAACTTTTATTAAATAATCAAAATCTTTAGCTTTTTTTATTAATTCATCTTTATTTTCATATTTGACATCTGTATAACTAAGAACTGGTATATAAGAGATCATAGAAGTAAATTTTGAAATAGCCGATACTATATAAAATTCTTCGTACATATCATAATATAAATATTCTCTAATTACTCCATTAAAAATTTCCATAAAGTCTTTGCTAAATGGTTTTTGAAGCATATCTTTTTTCCCACTCGTAAGAACTTTTACATATTAAATCCAAATCATTATACTTTGGTGTCCAGCCCATTTTATTTTTTATTTTTGTATTATTAGAAACTACATTTACAGGATCGCCTGCTCTTCTTGATGAAATATTAACTTTAAAATCTTCTTTTGTAACTTTTTTCATACTACTTATAGCTTCTTTTACACTAAAGCCATTTGAATATCCAACATTAAAAATATCACTTGAATTGTTATTTAAATAATCAATAGCTTTTATATGAGCATCTGCTAAATCATCTACATGTATATAATCCCTTATTTGGGTTCCATCAAAAGTATCATAATCATCTCCAAAAATATCCATTTTTTCTATTTTTTTAGTAGCACATAAAGAAGCAATTTTTATTAAATTTGTAGCATTTGGAAAAGACTGTCCAATTCTTGGTGTCAAATTATTACCTACATAATTTATATCAGCACCTGCAACATTAAAATATCTAAATATCACATATTTAAAATCATCATTTACAGTTGCCACATCTTTTATAATATTTTCGCTCATAAGTTTACTCATACCATAAGGATTTATTGGATTTGTTTGAAAATTTTCATCTATTCCATCTTCTGGTATTTTATCTGGTTCTCCATATACAGCAGCCGATGAACTAAAAATAATTTTTTTTACTTTCATATCTACAGCAATTTTAATAAGATTGATTGTGTTTACAGTATTATTTATATAATAATCTATTGGATTTTTTATAGATTCTGGCACTATAATTTTAGCTGCAAAATGCATAATAGTATCTATATTGTTATCTTTTAAAATAGATTTTACTTTATCTAATTCTTTTAAATCCAATTTTATAAATTTAAAATCTCTTATTAATTTTAAAGTTTTTATTGTTTTTAGATTACCAGTACTTAGATTATCAACTATTATAATATTATGTTTTGTTGTTTCTAATAACTGTTTTACTGCATGACTTCCAATATAACCAGCACCTCCAGTAACTAATATATTATTTTTCATAAAACAATTATCCTTTTTTATATATTATTTTAATTATCTGATTTTATCTTAATTTTTTTATCTTTTATCTCAAAATCTTTTTTAATAGAATTTTGTTCTTTTTTTGTTATAGATATACTTACCAATGCTTTTATATCTGGTTGCAATTTAAAATCTTTATTATCAAGTTCTATTTCTATAATCATTCTTCCAAATTGTGGATCAACTACTGGTATAATTCTGCTAATTTGTGATTTAATATCAATTCTAGGAGTAGTAAGAAATTTTATATTTACATCTTGACCAATTTTAACATAAGATAAAAGTCCTGATGCCAAACCAGCTTTTACTATGACTTTATTTATATTTATAATTTTTCCAACTTTTTCATTTTCACCTATAACTTGACCTTTATGTGCTATAAGTTTTGTAACAAAACCTTCAGTTCCAGCTTTTATAACAGCTTTTTTATAAATATTTTTTGCTTCTTCTAAATCAAATTCTAATAATTTTAATTCTGAATTTATAAATGATATTTGCGTATGCTTATTTCCATATTGTTCCATACTTGAAGCATAATTATTTTGTGCTTCAAGTAATTCTGATAAAGAAGCTGCTCCAACATTATATAAATATGTAATATTTTTTAAAATCTCTTTATTGTTATTTAAAATAGTATTATTTTGAGATACTTTTATACCTTTTGATTCTATTTTCTTTTGTGATATTTGTGCTTTTATTTTATTAATTTTTATTTGTAAAGGATTTCTATTATATTTTATGATTTCAGAATCTTTTTTTACTAACATTCCATTCTTTATAAGTATATTACTTAATTCTCCAGCTACAGGAGCAATTATATTTGCTTCAACTTTTGGAAAAACCATTCCTTCTAATTCAATTTTTATTTCATCTGCACCCTCTTTTAATTGTTCATCCTCTAAAGGTCGTGCGCAAGAAGTTAAAAAAAGAATTACAAAAAACAAAATAAAAGAATAATCTACAAATTTTTTCATTTTTTTTACCAAATCCATTAATTTTTTATAAAATATTATACTACTTTAAAATTAACTTGTTATTATACTATTTCAATAAATTATTTATAAGGTTGGTTTATGCAAATAACTTTAATGCAACATACATCATTAGAAATCTGTGCTCATGCTATTAGAACTTGTTGGCAAAGTTTTGAAAATAGTGATAATGGTGATATAAAAGATAAAGAATTAATCAATAGAGTTGGAAATAAATTTAAACATAGCTCAACTTTAGAACATCTAACTTATACTTTTTATATATCTGGAATTAGTCGTGCTTTACTACAAGAATTGGCAAGACATAGAATGGCAAGTCCAAGTGTTAAATCTACAAGATATACTTTAAAAGAATTAAAAGATGAAGATTCTTTCACAGATGGCTTAAGTGCTGCAGAATTAATAAATAAATATAAAAATCCAACAGAAGTTTATGCTGATAAACATATGATAAGAGCAAATAAATATCTTGTATTTACAGATGTTTTAAGTGTTGATTTTTCATCTGTTATTGCTTTGGAAAATTTAAGATTAATACTACTTGATGGTATAGGAAATGATAAAGCAAAATATTGTCTTCCAGAGAGTTATAAAACAGAACTTACATGGACAATCAACGCTAGAAGTTTACAAAATTTTATAAATTTAAGAAGTTCAAAATCTGCACTTTGGGAAATAAGAAATTTATCAAAAGAATTATTTAATAATTTACCAAAAGAACATCAATATCTTTTTGACCAATTTATTAATTAATTTCTATTTTTATATTATAATCTTTATCTACAGAATATTCTATATCGTTATCGTTAAGTTTTTCTGTAATTTCTAACAATTCACCTATAGCATAAGTAGAATCATGAGAATTATAAAAAATACCATCATCATTTAAATCATAATAAAATAAATTTCCAAAATAAATTTTTTTTAAATCTTCAAGATTTATCGTATTTTTCAATCCTATAACCTTTCGATACATGATTTCTAATAATATCACAAGGAACACTTTTTCTAAGTTTAGAAATAAGTTGCCTTACATATCCATTTCCTACTGTTTCTCCCCAAACATAATCTTCAATATGTTCAGTATATACAGTTTTACCAATATTATTTATAAGTATATATAAAAGTAAAGTTTCTTTTTTTGTTAGCATTACCATTTTATCTTTATGAAATAATAACTTTTTTACTGGATTATAAATGCATTCTTTACTTAAATGTATTATTTGTGATGATTGCAATAATTCACGATTTATTTTTAAAAGAACTTCTCTTACATCAAACGGTTTTTTTATATAATCATCGCAACCTAAATCATATGCTTTAATTATTGTATCAATATCTATACAACCACTTATAACAAAAATTTTATTATTACTATCAATTAATTTAATTTGTTTTATTAATTCCAAACCACCCATATTTGGTAAACCAATATCAATTAAAAAAATATCAAAATCAGCAGATATATTTTCAAAAGCTTTTATTCCATCTGTGAAAGAAAAAACTTTATAACCTGTAAGTTCTAATGTTTTTGTAACAATTTTATTTAATTCTTTATCATCTTCAACTAAAAATATTTTCATAATCTAATTATATTAAAATTTCTGTATAAAAAATGTAACTTTTTATATTTAATAATTTTTTTGTTGACTATGTATAAAAGCTACGGCAATAGCATCAGTTATATCTAGAGGTTTTATTTCTTTTTTTATATTTAAAAGTCTTTTTACCATAAAAGCCACTTGTTCTTTTTTTGCTTTTCCATTTCCAGTAACCGCTTTTTTAACTTGCAATGGTGTATATTCACTAAAATTTCCTATCTCTTGAAGTATCTTAAGACTTAATGCTCCTCTAAATTGAGCTAATTTAATTACAGTTTTTGGATTATGAGCAAAAAACATATCTTCAATGGCTACTTCATTTATAATATGGTTACCTAATATTAAATCAATTCCTTCTACTAATTCTAAAATTTGTTCTTGTAATATTCTACTTTTTATTTTAATTAAACCAGCTTCAATTAATTTTGGTTTTTTATTAACTATTTCTAAAATTGCATATCCACAATTTATAGTTCCAGGGTCAATTCCTAATATTTTCACTTTTTCACATCTTTCACATTAAAATTTTTCACTTAATTTATATTATACAATTTTTTTATTTCATTACTTGTTTATTAAAAATTAGATATAATAATAGTAAATTAAAAAAAATAATTAGGAAATAAAACACTTGACTACTAAAGAGATTTTATTATTACTTAAAAAAGAAGTAACCAATAGCGATTATGAAAAATTTATTAAACAAATAGTTTATAAAAAAATTAGTTCAAGTGATGATTTGGCAGTATTTGAAGTGCCAAATAAGTTTTTAGCATCTTTTATAAAAACAAAATTTTCAAAAATTATAAAAGAAATATTTAAAACAGTTAAAGGGACAAAACCAACTATTGAAATAAAAGTTACTGGTGAAAAAAGAAGAACTAAAAAAGAAATTTTAAAAGATTCATCTTTATCACAAACTGATAATACGACTTTATTAAATCCTTCATTTACTTTTGAATCATTTATAGTAGGTAGTTCAAATCAAATGGCATATACTGCATCTAAAGCAGTTGCCCAAAAAAGTGGAATTTTATACAATCCATTATTTATATATGGTGGTACTGGATTAGGTAAAACACATCTACTACAAGCTATTGGAAATAATGCTATAGAAAATAACAAAACAGTTATTTATGTAACTAGCGAACAATTTATGAATGCTTTTACTTTTTCTTTAAAAAATAAAAATATGGAACATTTTAGAAATACTTATAGAAAATGTGATATATTACTTATAGATGATATTCAATTTTTAAGTGGAAAAGAAGGAACACAAGAAGAATTTTTTCATACTTTTAATGAACTTCATACAGCTAAAAAACAAATTGTTATGACTGCTGATAAACTTCCTTCACAAATAGCAGGACTTGAAGAAAGATTGCAAAGTAGATTTGAATGGGGACTTATGGCTGATATAAAAATCCCTGAACTTGAAACAAAAATAGCTATTATTGAGAAAAAAAGTGAAGTAAATGGTATTATATTAAATAAAGATGTAATTAATTTTATAGCTACTAATTTTGATAATTCTATTAGAGCAATTGAAGGTGTTTTAATACAAATAAGAGCAACAGCAGACCTTTTAGGACAAGAAATAAATCTTGAATTAGTACAAAATTTATTAAAAGAACAAATAAAAGAAATAAAAGATAATATAAAATTATCAGATATTATAAATGTAGTATCAAGAGAACTTAATATTAAACCAAGTGATTTAAAAATAAAAAGAACAGCAAGTGCAGTAACTGCAAGAAGAATCGTTATATATCTTTCAAGAGAACTAACACATAATTCTATGCCAGATATTGCTAAAAATCTTGGAATGAAAGATCATAGTGCAGTTTCTAAAAATATTTCTAAAGCAAATGAATTGATAGAAAAAGATGAAAATTTTAAATTATTACTTGAAAATTTAAAAAATAAATTTATAAATAAGGATTATTAAAAATAAATTATAGTGAATATATGTGAATAAAATTATGTATTTATTCACTATTTCAAACTGTGTATTTTAGGTACTTTGAATATAGTTTTCATCTATTCACGCTACCTACTATTTACTACTAAATTTTAATATAAAGAGGGTTTAAAATGAAATTTACAATAACTAAAAATATAATAGAAAACATAATAATATCTATGCAACCATTTTTAGAAAAAAAAGATGCTAGTGCTATTACATCTCATATTTATTTTGAAGTTAACAATAATTGTTTAACATTAAGATCTACTGATTATGAAATGGGATTAGAAGCAACAATAAATGATATTACAAATTTTGAAGAAGGTAAATCAACTGTAAATGGTAATAATTTATTAAATATTATTAGAAGATTAAAAGATGATAATGATATTATTTTTGAAGTAATTAATAATAATTTAAATATAAAACAAAATAGATCTAATTTTAAATTACCAATGTATAATGCTAATGAATATCCTAAATTTCCAATATTAGATAATTTAAAAGATATTGATATTAGTATTATGAATTTAATAAATTCTATTAAAAAAATTACTCCTGCAATTGATAATACAAATCCTAAATTTGAATTAAATGGTGCTTTAATAGATATAAAATTAAATAAAATAAATTTTGTAGCTACAGATACTAGAAGACTAGCAATTTCAAATTTAGAAAATTCAACAAATAAAGAAATGCAAATTATTATTCCTAAAAAAGCAATTATAGAAATACAAAAACTATTTTTTGATAATGCTCTAATTAAATATGATGAAACTAATTTAGTATTATTAAATAAAAATTTAAAATTCTTTACAAAGTTAATAAATGGAAATTTTCCAGATTATGAAAGAATTATTCCAAATAATTTAAATTATAATTTTTCATTACCTAAATCAGTTTTAATAGAATCTATAAAATTAATTACCTCTTTAAAACCAAATATTAAAATTACATTTTCTTCTGATAATATTTTATTTGAAAGTGTTGATGAAGAAAGTGAAGCACAAACACAAATAGATATAAAATTAAATTTAGAAAATACATTTTATATAGCAGTAAACAGTAAATATTTATTAGATTTTTTAAGTACATCAATAAATGAAAATATAAATATAGGATTTAATGAATCAAATTTACCATTTTGTTTAGAAGATGAAAAATTTATAACAATTATAATGCCTATAATTTTAGAAAAATAAAAATATATAACTAAGGAAAAAATATGAGTTTAGAATATGGAGCTAATAATATTAAAGTTCTAAAAGGACTAGAAGCTGTAAGAAAAAGACCAGGTATGTATATAGGTAGTACAGATGAAAGAGGTCTTCATCATTTAGTTTATGAAGTTGTAGACAATTCTATTGATGAAGCTATGGCAGGTTATTGTGATACTATCAAAGTAACTATTACAAAAAATAATACAGTAATAGTAAGTGATAATGGTCGTGGAATTCCAACTGATATACATCCTGTTGAAAAAATAAGTGCAGCTACTGTTGTTCTTACAGTTTTACATGCAGGTGGTAAATTTGATAAAGATACATATAAAGTATCAGGTGGACTTCATGGTGTTGGTGTTTCTGTTGTAAATGCTTTATCTAGTGATTTAAAAATGACAATTTTTAGAGAAGGAAAAATACATTATCAAGAATTTTCAAAGGGTATTCCAAAAGGAATTTTAGAAGTAACAGGAACTACTAAAAAAACTGGTACACAAATAGAATTTTTAGCTGATGATACAATATTTGAAGTAAAAGAATTTTCTTTTGAAACTTTATCTAAAAGATTTAGAGAAGTTGCATATTTAAATCCATTAATTACTATTGAATTAAAAGATGATAGAGATGGAACAAAAGAAATTTATCATTTTGAAGGCGGTATTTCTCAATTTGTAAGAGATGTAAATAAAGGTATTGCAATTACTCAACCAATATCTTTTAATGTTGAAGATGAAGGTGTAGAAGTTGATATTGCTTTATTATATAATGATAGCTATATGGAAAAAACACAATCTTTTGTAAATAATATTAGAACAATAGATGGTGGTACTCATGAAGCTGGTTTCAAAGCAGGATTAACAAGAAGTATTGTTAAATATGTAAAAGAAAATGCAAATGCTAGAGAAAAAGATACAAAAATAACTGGAGATGATGTAAGAGAAGGTTTAATAGCAGTTGTAAGTGTTAAAGTACCCGAACCTCAATTTGAGGGACAAACTAAAAGTAAATTAGGTTCTAGTTATGTAAAACCAATTTGTCAAAAATTAACATCTGAATCTTTAAATAAGTATTTTGAAGAAAATCCACAACAAGCTAAATTTGTAATGGAAAAAGCATTAGCAGCTAGTCGTGGAAGAGAAGCAGCTAAAAAAGCTAGAGATTTAACTAGAACAAAATCAGGTGTTAGTGTAGGAACTTTACCTGGGAAATTAGCTGATTGTCAAAGTAAAGATCCTGCTATTAGAGAATTATATTTAGTGGAAGGGGATAGTGCTGGAGGAAGTGCTAAACAAGGTAGAGATAGAGTTTATCAAGCAATTTTACCACTTAAAGGTAAAATTTTAAATGTTGAAAAAGCAAGACTTGATAAAATTTTAAAATCTGATGAAATTAGAAATATGATTACTGCTCTTGGTTGTGGTATAGGTGAAGATTTTAATGAAGAAAAAATTAGATATCATAAAGTTATAATTATGACAGATGCAGATGTTGATGGTAGCCATATCCAGACTTTATTATTAACTTTCTTTTTTAGATTTTTACGACCTGTTATTGATAATGGATATCTTTATATTGCTCAACCACCACTTTATAGATATAAAAAAGGAAAAAATGAAACTTATTTAAAAGATAATACTTCTTTAAGTAATTTTTTAATTGAAAATGGATTAGAAAGTTTTGAATTTGAAGGTATGGGTTATAATGATTTACTTGATATGTTTAAAATTGTAGCTGCTTATAGAGCAATGCTTGAAAATTTAGAAAAAAGATATTCATTAGTTGAAGTATTAAAATATTTAATTGAAAATAAAGATTTAGTTGGATTAAATAATAAAGATTTATTTTTAGAAATTGAAAATTTTTTAACTATTAATGGTTATAATATTTTAAATAAAACAGTAAATGAAGAAAAAATTCATTTATTTGTACAAACAAATGAAGGTTTAGAAGAATTACTTATTGATGATGAATTATTTAGTTCACCATATTTTAGTGAAGCAACTTATCTTTTTAATAAATTAAATGAAAGAGATTTAACTTTATTTGAAGGTCGTGATTTAATTGAATTACTTGAAGAAATAGAAGGAAATGCTAAAAAAGGTGCATATATTCAAAGATATAAAGGTTTAGGTGAAATGAATCCAGAACAACTTTGGGAAACTACAATGATACCAGAAGCTAGAAGATTACTTAAAGTTACTATTGATGATGCAGAAGTAGCTAGTGATACATTTACACTTTTTATGGGTGATGAAGTTGAGCCAAGACGAAAATATATTGAAGATCATGCAAAAGATGTTGAACATTTAGATGTATAAAATAAAAGGCTAAAAAAATGAATAATGTTATTAGAAATACATTATTAGAATTAAAAAATAAAAATTTAGAAATAACACCAGATAATTATTGTGAAGAATTTTTTATTCAATCAAAAGTTCATAATAAATTATCTTCAAAATTTGGAAATTTTAAAGATGAAATAAGTAAATTATCATTAGAAGAACAAACAAAAATAGAAGAACAAAATATTAATACATTTTTTGATTTAATACATTTTTTTTTAAAGCGTATTGATAATTTTAAAGTATTTGCATATATATTAAATGAAATATTAGAACCATCTATTCATAATGATATTAAAAAAGATATAGAAGATTTATATTCAAAAATATTAAAAAATCCAGAAAAATTATTACATAGAGATAATATAAATGAAATAAAAAATATAACTAAAAAAAGAATTAAAAATGATAAAAAAATTGTAAGAGATAAAACAGAAGATTTTATTAAAGTAACTTCTTTAATGAGTAAATATTTTGATCAAACTATTTTAGAAAGTGGAAATTCTTCAGATAAAATTTCTAATATAAAAAAAGAATTAGAGGTTTTAAATATTTCAGATTCTTCTTATAGAGAATTAAGTGTAATGCAAACAAAACTTGTAAATACAATTTATGATATTGAAAACACTATGGAAAAAAATAAAGTTTCTTTACTCAAAAGTAAAACACAATTTAATGATTTACAAGAAACAGTTTTAAAATTACAAAAAGAATTAAAAAATGCAAAAAATGAAAAAAATTTAGATTATTTGACAAATATATTTAATAGAAGAGGTTTTAATATAGAAATCGAAAAAATCGAAAAAAAATATAAAATATTTGGTACAAAATTTGCTGTAGTTTTTTATGATATAGACTATTTTAAAAAGATTAATGATACATATGGTCATGATTGTGGTGATGCTGTTTTAAGAACATTTTCTGCAGTTTTAAAAGATTTAACAAGACAAGAAGATATATTAGCTAGATATGGTGGAGAAGAGTTTATAGTATTATTAAATTATATTGAAGAAAATGAAATAATAAAATATTTAAAAAGAGTAAAAAATATTGTAGAAAATAGAGATTTTATCTACAAAAAGCATACTATAAAAGTAGAATTTAGTGCTGGACTTAGTTTTAGAAATAAATATGATACTTATGAAGATGCTATAAAAAAAGCTGATGATCTTTTATATATAGCAAAAAATGAAGGTAGAAATAGAATTATATTAGATAATGGATCACAAATATAATTTGTATTTTTTAATATAAAATATAATGATATAGGAATGTATATGCAAAAATATGGTGAAAAAGAGATAAAAGAATTTAATATTAAAAGAAAAGAAAATTTTTGGTCAAATAATCATAAAAAAAATTATGTGATAAAAATTGAGTTACCAGAATTTATGTGTAAATGTCCACGAAGTGGTTACCCAGATTTTGCAAATATTAAATTAAAATATATCCCAAATAAAAAAGTTATAGAATTAAAAGCTTTAAAACTTTATATAAATTCTTTTATAAATAGACATATTTCACATGAAGATAGTGCAAATGAGATTTTTGATGCTTTATATGATGGATTAAATCCAAAATGGTTAAAAATAATTGTAGATTTTAATCCTCGTGGTAATGTTCATACTATAATAAAGATAGATAGTAAAAAAAAGTAAAGGATTAAATTTTGCAAAGATTAGTGTCAAGTAGCGAAGCAGCTCAAATACTAGGACTTTCTTTACAAGGTATCCATTATAGAATAAAAAAAGGTAAACTAAAATCTGAGAAAAAAGATGGAAAAACTTTTGTTTATCTTGATGAGGTAGTATCGCAAACAAAACCAGCTAAAAAAAATGAAGAGAGTATTGATAATCTTATAATAGTTAAGGATGAACAAATTTTATTTTTGAAAAAAACTCTTAAATGGATGAGAAATCAATATAAAGATGAAATAAGAAGACTCGAGCAAAATCAAGATAAAATAGTTAAAGTATTTCAAAGTGAAATAAAATTACTTCAAAGTGCTTTTAATGAAATGAGAAATATATATAAAATAGAACATAAAAATGATTATAAAACTCAAAGAAATAAAGAAAAAAAGAATAAAATTAAATTTGGAATGATGGATATTAAAGATTTTTTTGTTTATATGAAACAGAATAATAAAAGTGATATTGAAATTAAATCAATTATACTTGATAGAGTTAAGCAAGGAGATAAAAGATTTATTTTTAATAAAAAAACAAAAGAAGTGATAATCTATAAAAGTGATTTTATAGACTTAATATAAATCATTTTAAAAAATACGACTTCTTTTTTGTCAAGTTATTTGTACTGTAGTTTGTTTTTATTTACACATTTCTTTTTTTGGGCTTCATGATCATAAACATAATAAATGCAAAAAATAATGTAATTCCTATTGAAAATATTATTGGTATTGATTTTAGTATTACAAATGTTACTATTAAAATAGCAAATACTGTAGGCACTTCATTGTAAGCTCTAAAAAATTTACCACTTTTAGTGCAAGTATCATTTTCTAATTGTTTTCTAAAATTTTCTAAACTAAAAGAATAAGCTATTAATAAAGCAATAACAATTAATTTTGCTATCATCCAAGAACTTTGAAAAAGATAACTATTTAGATACAACATAGTTGAACCACTTAAAATAGTAGTGTACATTGCTGGAGCACCAATATATTTATAAAGTTTATATTCTTGTATTTTTACAATTTCTAAAAATTCTTTTTTATCGCTGTGTTCTTGGTGATATACATAAAGTCGTGGCAGATAAAATAACATTGCCATCCAAGACATTACGCTTACGACATGAAATGCTAGTATATAAGTATAATATTCCATTTTATTTCCTTTTTTGTTTTATTTTATTTATCCACTCATCAAGTGTTTTTTCAAATGCCACACCTTTTGAATTATATAAATCTAAATTTTCTTGTAAATAATTTTGCTCATACCATCCACCAAAATTATGTGGATTTTTATATCCTATAGCATTATCTTTTATATTATTTGGTATATCTATTATTTTACCATTTTTTATCATAGATAATGTTTTATTTATTGCATTGTAACTTGTATTTGATTTTGGACAAGAAGCTAAATAAACAACACATTGCGATAAAATTATTCTACCCTCAGGAAAACCTATTTTATTTACTGCTGTCATTGTGCTTACTGCTAGATTTAAAGCATTTGGATTTGCATTTCCTATGTCTTCGCTTGCAAATATAACCAAGCGTCTTGAAATAAAATCAATACTTTCTCCACCATTTATTAATCTTCCAAGATAATAAAGCGAAGCATCCACATCACTTCCACGAAGAGATTTAATCATAGCACTTGTGATATCATAGTGACTATCTTTTGAACTGACGCCATCACCCATACTGCTATTTCTTAAATCTTTTAAAATATCAATAGAAATATTTTTATCGATTTTACTGGCAAAGTCAAGTAGATTTAAAAGTGCTCTACCGTCACCGCAAGAGCTATCTATAAGATAATTATGAGCTTCTGTATCAATTGAAGTATTTATTGTTTTACAGGCTCTTAAAAGAAGTTTTTCAAGGTCATTATTTGTTAAAGCTTTAAACTCATACAAAAAACTTCTAGAGCGAATACCAGCTGTTAGTGTAAAAAACGGATTTTCTGTACTTGCACCTATGATTATAGCTTCATAATCTTCCATAATAGGCAATAATACTTCTTGTTGAGTTTTGCTAAGTCTATGAACTTCATCTATGAAAATCATAGGTTTTATCAATGCACCTTTGTATCTTTTAAATACTTCGCGAAATTGTTCTACTTTTACACTTGTGGCATTAAAACTATAAAAATCAAGTTCACTTTGTTTAGCAATAATTTTTGCTAATGTTGTTTTACCAGTACCTGGTTTTCCATAAAAAAATAAATGTGGTATATCTTTTTTTTCAATTAATTTATATAAGGCTTTGTCTTTACCTATTATATGAGATTGACCTATAAACTCATTTAAAGTTTTAGGTCGCAAAAGATTAGTTAAATTCTGCATTCTCTTTATTTATCGATTTTAAGTAATTTCTCAAATCTTGGTATTCTCTTCTTTCTAAATATCTTGTTTTCCCTGATGGTAAGTTATTTAATTCAATGCCACCAAAGTTTACTCTCTTAAGATCAACAACTGGCGAATCAAAATGTGCAAAAAATCTTCTTAATTCTCTATTTTTACCTTCACTTATTGCGACTTTTAATATTGAGAAATTATTAGTATTTTTTTGAATTTGGTAGCCATTAAATGGTTTAAATTCCATATTTGTAATTTCACTTTTCTCATGAGCACCTGCTGTTGCATCATCAAGCATAAGTCCTCTTTCCATTGCTGTTTTCATAGCATCAGTTATCGAACCTGCAATTTTTATTTTATAAACTCTTTCTAAATTTGAATGCATTAAAGCATTTGCTATTTTTACATCATCTGTAAGTAGCAAAACACCTTCGCTAGCATAATCTAATCGCCCTACTGATAAAAAGTGTTCAAACTTTTTTGAAATAGTATCAAATATCGTTTTTCGACCTTGCGGATCTTTTTTTGATACTATTTCGCCTTTTTGTTTATTATAGACTATTACTGTAGGTGCCCTACTTTTATCTATTTTAACCGTTCTATCATTTACTTTTACAATAGTTTTTTCATCTACTTTTGTAGCTAAATCTGTAACCACTTTTCCCTCAATGGATACTTTTCCATCTTCAATAAGTTTATCAGCTTCTCTACGACTAAATCTACTATTATGCGAAATAAATTTATTTAATCTTATTAAATTATCTTCCATTTAAAACTCCATTGTTATTTTATTCCAGCTTCTATTAAACTGTGAATATGTAATACACCAACTAATTCTTCATTTTCATTCAACACTAGAAGCAATTGTATTTTATTGTCTTCTATTATTTTTAAAGCGTCACTAGCTAATATATTTTTATTTTTTATTGATTTTGGATTTTTGGTCGCTATTTCATTTATCTTACAATTAAGAGAAAAATCATCTTTTAGCATAGCTCTTCTTAAATCCCCATCACTTAAAAGTCCTACGACCTTATTATTTTCTATAACTATTGCATTTCCTAAGCGACCTTCACTCATCGTAACAATCGCATCTTTTAAAATTGTTCCACGTGAAACAATAGGAAGATTCTCTTTTTTTAATAAATCATCAACCTTAATAAACAATTGTTTTCCAAGGCTACCACCAGGATGAAAAGATGCAAAGTCTTCTTTTTGAAAATTTTTATTTTTCATTAAACAAACTGCCAACGCATCACCCAAAGCCATTGTTAATGTTGTTGATGATGTTGGAGCAGTATTTAAAGGACAAGCTTCTTTTGTAATGCTAATATCTAAAAACACATCAGAATAGTTAGCTAAAGTAGAGTTTTTATCTCTTGCCATAGCAATAAGAGGAATATTAAATCTTTTAAGATGTGGTAATATTTGGATTAATTCTTCACTCTCTCCACTATAACTAATTGCAAGTACTATATCATTTTTATCTATCATTCCAAGATCACCATGCATAGCTTCTGTCGGATGCAAGAAGAAACTACTTGTTCCCGTGCTTGCCATTGTTGCGGCTATTTTGCCGCCAACAAGTCCAGATTTACCAACGCCTGTGATAATAAGTTTGCCATTAGCGGAAGATATTAATTCTACTGCTTTTCTAATCTCTTCAGATATTTTAGAAGCAGCAATTTCTAATTCTTTCGCCTCAAGCAATAATACATCTTTAGCTATTTGTTTAAAATCCAAATCTTTCAACTTTTAACTCCTAACTTTTAATTTAATTTAATTTATTATTGTACTATCAAAGTAGGAACTATCATAGGATATTTTCTATATTTTCTTATACAATGCTTTCTTACAACTTTTCTTAACTCTTCTTCAAGTGCTCTATTATTTTGCAATAATCCTTCTTTAATATGTTCTAGAAAATGATGTAGTAAATCTTCAATTTCTTTTGCCAAATAACTCTCTTGTTTAGAATCAACTAAACCAAATGAAGCAACCTTAATAGGTCCATCAATCTTTTGCTCATTTTGACAAATTTGTGCAACAATCATTACAATACCCTCATTTGCCATTGTTTGTCTATCCATAACTATAGCATTAGATATTTTTCTATTTTTTTGATTATCAATATATGTCTTACCAGTTTTCACTGATTTTAGTTTTTTAATAGATTTTGGACTAATTTCAACTTGTTCACCATCACTTAAAATATAAACATTTCTTTCTAATACTCCACAAGATATACCTGTTTGCGAGTGTTTTCTTACATGATTGTATTCGCCATGCACTGGTAAAAAGAATTTAGGTTTTGCAAGTCTTAAAAGAAGTTTTTGCTCTTCTTGAGCAGCATGTCCAGAAACATGAATATTATCATAATTTTGGTATGCCACTTCAGCTCCAGCTTTTTGAAGATTGTTAATAATTGCAGAAACACTAGCTTCATTTCCTGGAATTGCTTTAGCAGATAAAACAACCGTATCTTCTGGTTTAATTTTTATATGTCTATGCTCATGAATTGACATTCTAAATAATGCACTCATAGGCTCACCTTGAGAACCTGTTGTTACTATTAAAACTTGGTTATCAGGAAATTTATTTACTTCATGAGCATCAATAAATTGATCTTTTGGATATTTTAAATAGCCTAAACTCATAGCAATATCTAAATTCTTTTCCATGCTTCTACCAATAACACAAATTTTTCTTTTAAATTCGATTGCTCTATTAATTGCTTGAGCAACCCTGTGAAGGTTTGATGAAAATGTTGACATTAGAATTCTACCTTTTGCTTTTGCAAAAATAGCATCAAATGTAGGTCCAACAGTAAGTTCAGATTTTGTAAATCCAGCAGAATGTGAATTTGTGCTATCGCTTAAAAATGCCAATACACCTTTTTCCCCATAATGTGCAAATCTGTGTAAATCTGTAGGATAACCATCTACTGGAGTATGATCTATTTTAAAATCTCCAGTATGTAAAATAGTACCAGCTTCACAAGTAATAGCAAGAGCAGAACTGTCAATAATTGAATGCGTAATATGCATCCATTCAACATCGAACTCTCCTATTTTAATAGATTTTCTTTTTTGAACAGCTCTAAAGTAACTTCTATGCTGTTTCATTTTATGCTCATCAAACTTAGCGCCAATTGATTCTAAAGCTAAAGATGTACCATATACAGGCACTTGAATCTCTTTAAAAAAGTAAGGCATAGCACCAACATGATCTTCATGCGAATGTGTTATAACAATACCAGCAATTTTACTTCTGATTTGTCTTAGATATGTAAAATCAGGTATTAAAATATCAACACCATGCATAGAACCATCAGGGAAACTCATACCAACATCTACGATAATGGCACATTTTTCAGTTTCTATTACCATCATATTTCCGCCAATTTCACTTAAACCACCAAGTGGAGTAATTTTTACTTTAGCGTCTGTTTTTAAATTTAATTTATTATGAGGATTTAATCTATCTTTTTGAATTTTCTCATTTATTTCAAATGCTTTTTTTAAATCATTTGTCCAGCCATTTCCAGAAATAGGTGGCTTTCTTTTTTGTTTTACTGTTTTGCCAGCAGATTCAATTTTATTTTTTTGTTCTTCTTCTGGCTCTTTAGCACTTGTCTGTACTTGCTGTGTGTTCTCTTCCATTATTTATTCCTTTATATAGAAGGCTATACAAAGATGGTTCTAGTTCATGAGGTCTTATAGTATCGACAAGTTCAAGTTTATTAAATATTTTTTCTAGTAAAGTTTTATCAAAATTACTTGATAAGTTCTTTATTAGTTTTTTTCTTGGTTGAGAAAAACAAATTTTCAAAAATTTTTTAAAGTTTTCATCTATACTTTTATTTAAATCTTTTTTGATATAAATAATCGCAGATTCCACTTTTGGTGGAGGACTAAAACTTTCAGGCGGAACTTTTAAAACAATTTCTGCCTTTTTTGAAACCAATTTCGTAATAACTCCTAGCGATGAAAAATCTTTATCACCACTTGATGCTACAAATTTATTTGCCACTTCTCTTTGAACCATAACAATGATATTCTCACAATTTTCATCATCTAAGGCTTTTAATATAATATTTGTTGCTATATAGTATGGCAAGTTTGCTATTAAATCATACTTGTCACTATATAATGATGAGACATTACTCCATCGTTCTAAAACATCCACAAGGATAATTTTTAAACGACCGTTATCAATATCTCGTATAAACTCGGCTTGCAATATTGCATATAAATCTCTATCTACCTCATATGCTGTTACATCTTTGCACTTGACTAATTTTTTTGTCAAATCACCTAATCCAGGCCCAATTTCAACCAAATGGTTATCATTGTTGGGCATCGATTCGATGATCTTAAATAAAACTGATTCATCTTTTAAAAAGTTTTGTCCAAACTTTTTCTTAGCTTTAATTTTAATCATATTACTAAAGAGTCTATCGAAATTTAACTTATAATTAGGTAACATAAGAAAAATTAAAAGTGAAAAATTAAAAGTGAAAGCTATATAGCTATTTTATATAAAGTTTTTAGCGATAATTACGAGACTTTACGATAAATTTTTACTTGCTTAAGGGATATGAATATAATGAATTATTTTCAAGAAAAAATTGCAAAGCAACCAACACAGTCTTTTTTTGCAAAAAGAATTATACCATGCCTAGATGTCGATAATGGCAGAGTTGTAAAAGGTATTAATTTTGTTGAACTTCGTGATGCAGGTGATCCTGTGGAAATTGCGAAAAGATACAACCAAGAAGGTGCCGATGAAATAACTTTTTTGGATATAGGTGCAAGTCATGAAGGTCGCGACACTATTGTCGATGTTGTTAAAAAAGTAGCTTCTGAAGTTTTTATTCCACTTACTGTTGGCGGTGGAATACGAAAACTTGATGATATTTATAATTTACTAAATGTAGGTTGTGATAAAGTTAGTATAAATAGTAGTGCTGTAGTTCGTCCAGAATTTATAAATGAAGCTGCAAAAAGATTTGGAAGCCAGTGTATAGTCGTGGCTATTGATGTTAAAAGAGTATCAGATGGAAGCTATCATGTTTTTGTAAAAGGTGGTCGTGAAGATACAGGTTTTGACGCATTACAATGGGCAAAAGAAGTTTATGATAGAGGAGCTGGAGAAATACTTCTTACTTCTATGGACGCAGATGGCACAAAAGCAGGATTTGAGACAAATATCACAGGACAAATAAGCAAAGCTATTGATATTCCTGTAATAGCATCAGGAGGTGCAGGAACTATGGAACATATAAAAGATGCATTTCTTTGTGGTGCAGAAGCTGCGTTGGCTGCTTCTATTTTTCATTTTAAGGAGATAGATATTATGGATTTAAAACGATATTTAGCAAAGAATAAAATTCCGGTAAGGTTATAAAATGATTAAAAAAAGCATATTATTGATTTTGTATTTTGTACTGCCAGTTAGTTTGTTTTCGTATGAATTAAATTTCAATAAAAAATTTTCAAAAAAAGTTTCTGCTGATGTGATATCATCATTTATAAATATAACTGTTGAAGATAAAGAAGAAGACAATATAAATGAAAAAATAGAAGTTTTTAATACATTTATAGAAGAAAATACAAATATAATTAAAAAAAATGGTAATTTTAGTTTAACACCTAAATACAAATATTATAATAAAAAACAAGAATTTGTCGGATATATTGGGAGTTTGAGATATGGTTTGGAATCTAAAGATGCTATAAGTATAAATGGATTTATAAATGAATTAATAAGTATGAAAAATAAATTTAATTCAACAAAAATTAAAGTAAATATATCAAGTGTATCTTGGAATATTAGCCAAAAACTTTATGATGATAGCTTGGATGATTTAAGGCTTGATGCTATAACTTGGATTAAGTTTTATGCAACAAATTTATCAAAACAATGTGTTGTAAAAAAAATTGATGTTAATTATATTGGCAATAATATAATGCGTAAATCAATGGGCAGAACGCTAATGACAAATTATGCAGAGGTTGCTCCGATACAAGGAGAAAAGCAAATCTCAATAAATCCTAGATATACTTTGGAGTGCAAATAGATGATAATTTGTGCAGGAAAAAATGAGACCTTTCCATTCGCTACACCTATGGGAGTCGGATTGTGCGAAAGTGCTATAAACCTTACTAGGTTATGCTTATTTGATAAGCCAGATTTCTTACTTTTTATTGGAAGTGCCGGTAGCTACGGTGGATATAAAGTTTTTGATATAGTCGAAAGTTCAAGTGCGTCAAATATAGAACTATCTTTTTTAAGAGATGATAGCTATACGCCGCTTGATAATATGTTGAAATCACAAAATAAGCTAGTTGATAATGAAACAATTGTAAATAGTTCAAACTACATAACAACAAATAAAGAATTGTCTAAAGAGTTTAAACAATATGGCATAGGAATTGAGAATATGGAGTTTTATTCTTTACTTAAAGTAGCTAAAGAATTTGATGTTGATATAGCTGGAATTTTTGTAATCACCAACTATACCGATAGAAATGCACATCAAGACTTTATGAAAAATCATAAAGAGGCAATGGACAAGTTGATTTCTTATCTTGAGGATAAAAATATAATTGTTCCTCTGCCTTCAAAGGTTCATAAATGAACACATCTAAAAAAGCAAAACAGTTTGCTTTTTTTAAACAATGTTCCACGTGGAACATTGTAAAATTAGAAAAGATAAAGGATAAGAAATTAAAACAGTTTACGATTACTCATTAAAAGAGTTGCAAGATAATTTAAAACCATCTTTTAGAGCAAAACAAGTTTATAATTGGCTTTATAAAAAATATGCGACCTCTTATGAAGATATGAAAAATTTACCAAAAGATTTAAAAGAAAGTCTACAAAAAGATTTCCCTATTGAGATTTTAAAAATCATTAAGATAGAAAAAAGCGAAGATGGTAGTATAAAATATTTATTTCAATTAAACGATGGTCCTACCGTTGAAGCCGTGCTTCTTTTGATGAAAGATAAGAAAAAAGATGAAAATGGTAATATTATAAAAAGTGAAAAATATACTTTTTGTATCTCTACACAAGTAGGGTGCAAAGTAGGGTGCAGTTTTTGTCTTACTGCAAAAGGTGGTTTTACAAGAGATTTAACAGCTGGTGAAATTGTCGCTCAAATAGTTTATCTCAAGAAAGAAAATATGATATCTGAAAACAAAAGTGTAAATATTGTTTATATGGGTATGGGAGAACCGCTTGATAATTATGACAATATGATACAAGCTATTAAAATTATCTCACAATCTGATGGACTAGATATAAATACAAGGCGACAAACGATATCAACAAGTGGAATAAGTAGTAAGATAGAAAAATTAGGACAAGAAAATTTAGGTGTTCAACTTGCAATTTCTTTACATGCTGTTGATGATAAGTTGAGAAGCGAATTGATACCTATGAATAAAGCTTATAATATTGAGTCAATCATTCAAGCAGTTAAAAATTTTCCAATAGATGCAAGAAAAAAAGTAATGTTTGAATATTTGGTGATAAAAGATAAAAATGATGATATTGAATCAGCGAATAAGTTAATCAAACTTTTAAGCGGAATAAATGCGAAAGTAAATCTAATATACTTTAATCCTTATGATGGAAGTCCTTATCAAACCCCTTCAAGAAATAATATGATAAAATTTCAAAAGCAATTAGTAGATAAAGGCTTACTTTGTACAATCAGAGAATCAAAAGGCTTAGATATAAGTGCAGCGTGTGGGCAACTAAAAGAAAAAGAGTCTTTACAAAATAAAACAAATAAAGGAAAATAGAAAATGGCAATAACAAGATTTGCACCAAGTCCTACTGGATATTTACATATAGGCGGGTTGAGAACGGCTTTATATAGTTATCTTTGGGCAAAAAAAACAAATGGCGAATTCAAATTAAGAATCGAAGATACAGATCTGCAACGGAATAGTGAAGATGCGGTAAAGGCAATAATTGAGGCCTTTGATTGGGTTGGTATGGATAGCGATTGTGAAGTTGAATACCAATCAAAGAGAACTGATATTTATGCAAAATATATTGACCAACTTTTGGAAGAGGGCAAAGCTTATAAATGTTATATGAGTCGTGAAGAACTTGATGCATTGAGAGCCGAACAAGAAGCAAATAAGCAAAATCCAAGATATGATGGAAGATATAGGGATTTTGATGGAACTCCACCTGATGGAATTGAGCCAGTTATTAGAATAAAAGCACCATTAGATGGAACTATAAAATTTGAAGATGGTGTTAAGGGTTCGATGAGTTTTGAAGCTAATCAAGTTGATGATTTTGTAATAGCAAGAAGTAATGGTATGCCAACTTATAATTTTGTAGTTGCCATTGATGATGCTTTGATGGATATGACAGATGTATTAAGAGGAGATGATCATCTTACAAATACGCCAAAACAAATAGTTGTTTATGAAGCTTTAGGATTTAAAGTTCCAAAGTTTTTTCATATTCCTATGATAAATAATCCTCAAGGTAAAAAGCTATCAAAAAGAGATGGTGCAATGGATGTTATGGAATACAAGAGATTAGGATATTTACCTGAAGCATTATTAAATTTTTTGGTTAGACTTGGATGGAGTAATGGCGATCAAGAAATATTTAGTATGGATGAGATGTTAGAACTTTTTAATCCATCAAATATAAATAAATCTGCATCAGCTTATAATGAAGAAAAATTAAAGTGGCTAAATGGTCATTACATAAAGAATGTATCAAATGAGAGATTGTGCGAAGAATTGAAATTTTTTGGCTGTGAAATTCATGGGCATGATAAAAAAGAAATGGTTTTGGATTTATGTAAAGAGAGGGCAACAACTTTAGTAGAACTAGATGACGCCATATCAAATATTATTGACACTCCTAAGTCTTACAATCAAAAAGGTGTAAAGAAATTTATCAAAGAAGATACAATAAATATGCTTGAAAATTATACTCAAATTTTAAAAGACAATATTGATACTCTACATTTACCTATAGATGTAGAGCTTGTAACAAAACCATTTATTGAAGAAAATGGACTTAAATTTCCACAACTTTTTCAACCAATCAGAATAAGTCTAACAGGTGGAATTCAAGCACCTTCAGTTTTTGATATTGTTGCTGTTTTAGGTGCAAAAGAAAGCATTAGAAGAATTACAGTCGCTATTGATAAAAATTTTGATAAAGAGGAAGTTTAGAAGAATAGATTTGAAGAGTAAAATTTTACTCTTCAATCCTAATCATTGCAGGCATACTTAAAACCACACCAGAACTTTTAAGCTCATTTAGTGCTTCTTTTATATCCTTTTCTTTACAAGTATGTGTAGATAAAAGTAAGTTGGCTTTTGTTTCATCATAAGATTTTTGAAGCATTGTTTTTATAGAAATATCTCTTTTCCCTAAAATTGAAGCTATTTTTGCTAATACTCCGCTTTTGTCTTCAACTTGCATTCTCAAATAGTATTTAGTTTCAATATCATCTTTTGAGGCAAGTGTTAATCCATCTTCTAGTGGCATATTAAAGCCTAACATAGGTGAACCTTTGCCTTTTCTTGCAATATCAATGATATTTGCTATTACGGCACTAGCAGTTGCATCTCCGCCTGCTCCTGCTCCATAAAATAAAGTTTCTCCAACTTTATCACCAACCACACTAACGCCATTCATCACACCATCTACTTTCGCAATCATCTCTTTGTTCGGAATAAGTACACTATGAACTCTAAGCTCAACCTTGTCATTTTTCTTTTTTGCAATTCCTAATAATTTTAAAGAGTAGTTAAATTCTTTAGCAAATGCAATATCTTCACTTGTTATATTTTCAATACCTTCTATTAAAATGTCTTCAGGTTTTGCATCAATCCCATAAGCAATACTTGCTAAAATCAAAAGTTTATGAGCTGCATCAAATCCACCAACATCAAAAGTTGGATCAGCTTCTGCATATCCTAATTCTTGTGCTTCTTTTAAAATTACATCGTAAGGGATATTTTCATTTATCATTTTATCAAGCATATAATTACAAGTACCGTTTATAATACCTCTTATTGATTTGATATGATTTGCACTAAGACCATCTCTCAAAGCATTGATAATAGGAATACCACCAGCAACAGCTGCTTCATATTCAAATGCAGTATCACCAGCTATTTCTTGAAGTTCATATCTATGATAAGCCAAAAGTGCTTTATTTGCTGTTACAACTGGCTTGCCTTTTTCTAAAGCTTTTTTAACAACTTCATAAGCTTTTTCAACTCCACCCATAAGCTCAACAATTATATCAATGTTGTCATCATTTAGAAGTTCATCAACATTATTGGTTAGTTTGATTTTTACATCTCTCTTTTTTGATAAATCATTTACAACTCCAGCAACTGGAACGATTTCAACTCCCGCTCGTGCCGTGATTATGTCTTTGTTGTCTTCTAATATTTTGCACACACTTTGTCCTACAGTTCCAACTCCAACTACACCTATTCTTAACATTTATTTATCTCCATCTTTATATTGTTGCAAAAACTTTTTAATATTTCTAGCGGCTTGTCTAATTCTATTGTCATTTTCAATTAATGCAATTCTTACATAATTATCACCATGCTCACCAAATCCAATACCAGGAGCGACAGCAACTTCTGCTTCTGTAAGCAATTTTTTTGAAAACTCTAACGATCCTAAATGCTGAACACATTCTGGTAATTTTGCCCATACAAACATACTTGCTTTATTTCTTTTTATATTCCATCCAGCTCTATCAAAAGCTTCTATTAATATATCTTGCCTATGGTCATATTTATCTGTGATATCTTGAACGCATTGTTGGTCACCATTAAGTGCAACGGTAGCCGCCACTTGAATTGGAGTAAACATACCATAATCTAGCCAAGATTTTATTTTTTGTAAAGCACCGATTAGTTTAGTATTTCCTACAAAAAATCCAACTCTCCAGCCAGCCATATTGTATGATTTGCTTAAAGTAAAGCTTTCAACTGCAACATCTAATGCACCTTCAACTTCTAAAATAGATGGAGTTTTGTAGCCATCGAAAGTTATATCTCCATAAGCTATATCACTAATTACATAAAATCTTTCCCTCTTTGCCATAGCAACAAGTCTTACATAAAATTCAGGAGTAACTGTAGCAGTAGTTGGGTTGTGTGGAAAATTTACTACAACATATTTTGGTTTTGGTGAGCTGTTTTTAAAGACATTTTCTAAATCTTCAAAAAATTTATCTTCATCAATATTATAATTTTCATCAAATTTTAATCCAAATTTTACAACATTTCCACCTGCAAGAATAAAAGCATAAGAATGAATCGGATAAGTTGGATCAGGAACAACAGCCACATCACCAGGATTTGTAATAGCATAAGCTAGATGCGCATACCCTTCTTTACTTCCCATGGTTGCTACACATTGAGTTTGTGGATCTAAAACAACATCATATCTTCTTTTGTACCAATCAGCGATTGCTTTTAGTAGTTTTGGTATTCCCTTTGATGTTGAATATCCGTGAGTTTTTGTTTTTTTAGCTGATTCTACTAATTTTTCTCTTATGTGTTCAGGCGTATCTCCATCGGGATTTCCCATAGAAAAATCAATAACATCTTTGCCGGCTCTTCTTTGCTCCATTTTTAAATCATTTACTTCTGCAAATACATATTTTGGCAATCTTTTTATTCTATCAAATTCTATTTCATCAAACATTTTATCTCCTATTTTATTTAATAATAATACTAAGTCCTCTTTTAATATTTATCAAAGTATATAAATCTGTTATTTTTATATATTTTGTTTCACGAGGAACATTTGTTTTGTATCCTTTGTAAATTCTATCTTTTTTTATAACTTTTAGTACATTTAGATGGCTATCGAAAAAAACAATATGAGGAAACCAATGATTTAAAGTTCTACTTATTATTTGTATTTTAGAGGCATCTTTTACTTCTAAAAAATATGGTCTTAATGGTTTTTGCAAAATTACTTTTTCATTTTTATCTACTTTGATAGCTTCGCTTATCTTTGCAAAATCAACATTGATTTTATATTTCCAATAATAGTTATTTTCTTTATTTATATTTAATATTATGCAAGATTTTAATTTAAGTTCTTTTATTAAAGATAATGGATCAAGTGCATATTCTGTTTTAAAAGATATTTTCCATTTCATAGCTCCACCTGATTTGAATTCAGTTGATTTTGTAAAATAGTAATAATATCCCATACCTTTTAAAGTTTCATTTAAAATTTTTAATGTCTTTATAGCATCTGTATTTGTTGAAAATTCTAAATAAAATTGCGATGGTTTTTTGAATTTTAAATGCAATAGACCATTCTCTCTTAGAGTTTTTAATATTTTTTCATAATTAAGAAGTCTTTCATTTATATAAAAATCATTCCTGCTTTTAAATAAAAGATTTACAAGATTGTTATGAATTTTAAATTGTTTTTCGCCTACTAAATTTTTTATCTTATCAAATAAATCATCGGCATTTAAAGTGCACAAAAGAAAAAGAAATAAAAAAACAATTCTTCGCATTTTATTTAACACATTGCTTTAAAGAGTGGATTAAAATACCAGCAGCTACTGATACATTTAGGCTATCAAAATTATTACTCATAGCTATTGATACTTTATGATCAAGTTTTCTAGTTATTTTATTTGAAAGACCTTGACCTTCGCTTCCTAAAAATAAAGCTACTTTTTGTTTTTCATTTTGTTTTTCTTGGAATTGATTTAATTCAACTCCATCCATACATGCACCTACTAATGAGAACCCAATTTGTTTAAGTTCGTTTGCAACATCGGCACTGCTGTGTATCAAAGCAATAGGCATATCCAACATAGCACCACTACTTGTCCTTGTAATTGCTGCAGAGTTTAGATTTTTTAAACCACACACAACAATCGCATCGACACCAAGTGCATAAGAAGTTCGCACAATCGCACCAATATTTCCTATATCTGTAAGACCATCTAGGATTAAAATAAAATTTTTATTTTTTATATCTTGCAAAGTTGAATAATTAAACTCTTTTATATCTAGCAAAAATCCTTGATGATTTCCACCACGAGCCAAACTTTGTGCTTTCATATTATCTGGACGCACAATCTTTTTATCTAACTTTGAAAATTTATTAAAAAGTTTTTTATCTATCTCTTTTGTTAAAAATATTTCATTGATTATTTCAGGATGTTTATCCAAAATATGAAATACTATTTGTTTACCGTATACTATCATATCGGCAGTGTATCTAAAACTTAGTTATAAAGTGTTTAGTTCAGTAATTCTAACTGAAAAATAATTCAATAAAAACACACTAAAATAGTATTAATTAAATTGATTTAATATAGAATATTTCAGTTAGAATTGCTGTTTTCTTCATAAACTTCAACTATAACAGTTAAAATATCTAATTCATAAATTCTATTAATTGTAATATTGTTTTGTTTTTATTGATTTAATCTTCATTTTACAACTTCTTAACCCTGGGAATAATATCTATTTCATCTATACCAACAAAATCATTTATTTTGTATTGTTCAACAGCGATTCTTCCTATCATGGCAGCATTGTCACTACAATATTTTAAATCAGCTACCAAAATTTCTATACTGTACGGTTTGCAAAGCTTATTTATTTCATCTCGCAAATATAGATTTGCACTTGCTCCACCTACTATTGCCATTTTTGTTGGTATTGTTTGTTTAAAGTATTTTTTCAATTTCATTATCAAATGTGCAACTGCTGTTTTTTGAAAACTAGCACAAATATCATATTTATCTTGAATTGTTAAATCGCCCAATTCTAGTATCTGAACTCTTACGGCATTTTTTAATCCACTATAGCTAAATTCTATTTTTGGCGATTGTCTTAATGGTATTGGGAAATCAAATCTTTCTTTATCACCTTTTTGACTATATTCTTGTACTACAGGTCCTCCGGGATAGCCAAGTCCTAGCATTTTTGCTACTTTGTCAAAACTTTCTCCGAAACTGTCATCACTACTACTGCCTATTATTTTCATATCATTTAAACTTTGAACTTCTATGATTTGAGTGTGACCACCAGATACAAGCAAAACGGTTACTGGTAACCATTCTTCTTTTTCTATAAATAAAGAATAAATATGACCTTTTAAATGATTGACAGCAATTAATGGAATATTTAAGCTAAGACTTAAGGCTTTTGCCATCGTAACGCCCTCCATTAGTGTCACGGATAACCCAGGTGCATTTGTAACTGCTATTGCCTTTAGGTCTTTAAAATATTTTTTGCATTCTTCTAAAATTTTTGGCAATGCTTCTATGTGGAGTCTTGCTGCTAATTCTGGAACAACGCCTCCATAAACATTATGTTCTAGTTCTTGCGATATTTTTTTATGATAAATTAGTTTATTTGTTTTTATATCTGTAATAGCAATACTACTGTCATCACAACTACTTTCTATGCTTAAAATCATCAATCTATCTCTCTTTCAATCCATTCAAGCGCACAATCAAATTTACCATACCCACTATCTGTATTTATATGTCCAGCATCTTCTAATATTCTTAATCCAACATTTAATTCTTTTTGAAGATCCATAGCCTCACTTTTGCTCATATACGGATCATTTGTGCTACTTACCATAATAATTTCTTTTGCTTTTAAGTTTTCATTTATAGGATATGGAAAAAATGTCTTCAACTCTTCTATTTTACAGTTTTGTCGCACAGGAGCTACAAGCATTAATTTTTCAATTGTTTTAATTTTAAATTTCTCAATAAAATGAAACCATAAGATATTGGCAACAGAATGACATACTACAATATCAGGCTGAAAATGATTAAATTCTTTCTCAAGAAAATCTAGCCAAATATTCAAAGTAGGTAAATCCTTATTTGGAAACTCAGGAAACGAAACAGTATAATTTTTTTTAACTAAATCACTTGCTAAGTTTGCCTGCCAATGTGGATAATCGCTTCCGCCCCAGCCATGTAAAATTAAAACTTTTTTATTCATCTATGCTCCTAACGCATCTTATATATTTTGGATAAGTTCTATTTTGATAATATATTGCACCGCTTTTAAAAAATACATAATAGCCATATTTTCCAAGTGTTCTCCAAGTACGATTTTTTGCCCAATAACCATCTGCTAAAATATGACGAAAAGCTTTATTTATCATAGGCTTGTTTCCTCTACTTTTATCTATTATGTACTTATATTCCTTGATGCTTGGTATTCTCCAATTTGCAAATCCACCTAATTTTAATTCATCACAATATGTCGAAGCTTTTATGTGACTTATCAGAATTTTTGTATTTTCTCTATGATCTTGCCACATCAAATTATGTTTTTTATCTACAACAAAATTACTATTTTTATACATTTGTTTACTAAATAAAAAAACAAAGCTAATTAGAGCAAGAATTATAATTTTCATATTATTTTATATTGAATTTTTTTCTTTCAAGCCTATCTTGCACTTTTGGATTAAGAAGTTCTATATTTAGCTTGTTATCTTCTGAAAATACTAATCCAACCAATTCTTTGCATTTTGTTTCTTGTGTATTTTTTGATGTGTGTGTTTTCCAGTTTTCAAACTTATCTTCATAAATTCCTATGATTTTATCTTCATGATATTTTCGCTCCAAGATTAAAGCAATAGTGACAAATAGTAGCATTATAAAAGGTATCATCATATCAGGCATCACAAAAACTCCTCACTTCTTTATCTACTAAAAATATATCTTCTATTGTATTTAGTTTTGTATTGTGAAATTTATTTACTGCTTTTAGTGATATTTTTGCAATATCTAAAAACCCTATTTTGCCATTTAAAAATTTTTCAACGCCAACTTCATTTGCGGCATTTAAAA
>JAOZVJ010000003.1:34258-37013 GCA_029938215.1 Arcobacteraceae bacterium
CCTATTTTGCCATTTAAAAATTTTTCAACGCCAACTTCATTTGCGGCATTTAAAATAACCCCTAAGTTTTCATTGTGCAGAAGTTCGTCTTTTATTTCCCAAATGTTATATCTTGAAGTTTCTATTTTTTTAAATTCTAAATTTTGAAGTTCCAAAAGATTGATTGGTTTTAAAATAGGTTCTTCAACTTTGTCTAAAATTGCATAAGATATAGGAAGTTGCATTGAAGCATTTGCTAGATGTGCAGTGGTGCTTCCATCACAAAAATTAACCATAGCATGAATTATAGATTTTGTTTCGATTATCGCATCACATGCAGTTGTATCAAATAACCATTTTGCCTCAATAAGCTCAAAAAGTTTATTTGTCATAGTTGCACTATCTATTGTGATTTTATTTCCCATTGACCAATTTGGGTGATTTAGAGCTTCTTTTATTGTTACACTTTTTAAATCTTCAAGTGGATAATCCCTAAAACTACCACCGCTTGCTGTTATGGTTAGACTATCAATCTTTTTTGAATTATCCATCAAATACCACAATCCAAAATGTTCACTATCAATAGGAGTGATATATGAAGTATCTATAAATTTACCAGCGACTACTAAAGATTCTTTATTTGCTAAGGCTACTTTTTTCTTGCATTCTATTGCTTTAAGTGTAGGTTGTAAACCAAAAAAACCAACTAATGCATTTACAACCAAAGTGGATGATGAGTTTTCAATAGCATCTAAAATAGCTTTTTGACCAGCTTTTACATTTTTGTGATTTACTTTTGATATATCTTCATTGCGAGCTACAATTACAAGAGAGGGATTAAATTCTTGCAATTGTTTATTTAGAAGTTCGATATTATATCCCGCTGACATAACTTCAATATTAAGATTAAATTTTTTGGCGATTATTAATGTATTTACACCAATTGAGCCAGTACATCCTAAAACTATCATTGGTTATACAAAGAGCCTTAGCAATACAAGCATAACTATCCCACCAAAAAGGTAACCATCTGTTCTATCTAAAATACCGCCGTGTCCAGGTAAAATATCTCCACTATCTTTTACATCAGCTTCTCTTTTTAGATAACTTTCAAAAAGATCACCAAATACAGATGCTAAAGCTACGATACCAGATATAAATAAACTTAGTAAAAATCCAATTTCAGAAGGTGCAAATAAAACACCTAATATAGAAGCTGTCAAAATTCCACCGGCAACTCCTTCTAAAGTTTTGTTTGGACTCGTTTCGCAAAAAGGAGTTTTTCCAGCACTTTTTCCAACAAAATATGCTCCAGCATCAGCACCAACTACTATTGCTACAAGCCATATAAGTGACTCTATGCCAAATGAAACATACAGAGAAAGCAAAAATAAAAATGAAACTATTGGATACATTAAAGGTAAAAAAAGACGCTTATCTAATTTTTTTGTATATGCTAAAATTGAGGCAAGGACAACGCCTGCTACAAAAACTAAATCTTCTGGTTTTGGATAAAAATATGCTATTATCCAAATAGCAATAGCATAATAATAAACTCTATTATCATTTATATCAAAAAGGTTCATCGCTTCATAAACTGAAATTATTGCTAGAGTACCAAGCATAAACCAAGTTATAAATAAAGTATCAATCATTCCCATAAAAACAAAAACAAATATTAGTGCCAAACCAGTTTTTATTCTTGTGCCACTTGAGCTTATTATATCAAACATTTTGTTCCTTATATCGTTAAATTTATACTGTTGATTATACAGAAGTTATACTTAACCTAATTAATCTTATTATTATATCTAGTAAAATGCAAAAATGTATTGTTAATTTAAATTAAAACAGTAGGAGCGAATATGAAGATAGTATTTTTAGACAAAAAAACTTTAGGAAAAGATATAGAATTGTCTTTTTTTGATAAATTTGGCAAGGTGGTTACTTATGAAACTACAAAACCAAATGAAACTCTTGAAAGAGTTCAAGATGCACAAATTATTGTCACTAATAAAGTGGTAATTGATAAACAAATTATAGACAATAGCAATATAAAACTTATTTGTGTGGCGGCTACTGGTATGAATAATATTGATTTGGATTACGCAAAACAGAAAGGTATAGTGGTAAAAAATGTAGCTGGTTATTCAACTTCTAGTGTGGCACAACTTACTTTTTCTTTTGTTTTGCAGTTTATTCAAAAAATTAATTATTATGATAATTTTGTTAAATCAGGCGGATGGGAAAATAGCGATATTTTTACAAATAATGATAAACCTTTTTATGAGCTTGATGGTAAAAAATGGGGGATAATAGGTCTTGGTTCGATTGGACAAAAAGTAGCACAAATAGCTTCTAGTTTTGGTTGCGATATTTTGTATTATTCAACTAGTGGCGTTAATGATAATAAAAATTATCAAAAAATCGACCTTGAAACAATGCTGAAAACTTGTGACATAATATCTATTCACGCACCTTTAAATAACAGCACAACAAATCTTATAGATAAAACAAATCTTAAAATATTAAAAGACAAAACAATATTATTAAATCTTGGCAGAGGTGGTATCGTAAATGAGCAAGATATTTCTAATGAGTTGGACAAAAGAGAAATTTATTTTGCAACAGATGTTGTAACAAAAGAGCCAATTGAAAAAAATTCGCCATTGTTAAAGATTGAAAATAAAGATAGGATTTTATTTACACCACATATCGCTTGGGCTTCACTTGAAGCACGACAAAGACTTGTGCAAGGAATCGCAAAAAATATAGA
>JAOZVJ010000047.1:0-11369 GCA_029938215.1 Arcobacteraceae bacterium
TTTTTCAGCTTCTGGTATTTTTAAATCCTTCATATAATTATAATGAGAATATTCTTCCAATCTTTGAGTTATAAGACTAAAATTAGCTTGTGTTGCTTTTATCATTTTATTTACACTATCTTTAAAATGATTTAAAGATTGATTTTTAGTAGTTTTTTCAATAGATATAGAATACCATCCTTTTTGTACTCTATCCATTACTTTTTCTGCTTCTTCAATCAACACTTGATCTTCTTTTAGTTCATCTTCTATTGATTGGAGATAGCCATTAAAATCTTTTGCAACTTCACCCAATTCATCTCTTGTATTAAGATTAACCCTTGAACTCGTATCTTTATTTGTTAATAAATTTACAACTCCATCATGCAAAGCTTTTATTCCAGCCACTATAGAACTAGCAATTAATGTTGATAAAATAACATATATAATTAAAATAATAAAAACAGAAATAGCTATATTTACAAACATATTTGACACAATATTATAAAATTTTTCTTGTGCTGCTTTTTGTGCTGCTTTAAGCTCTTTTGTAAAATCTTGAACTTTAAATTTCAAAGCTCTCCAAGGCTTTAAGAGAGATTTGCCATCTTTTAAAACTAATTTTTTCGAAGCATTTGCTTTTTGACTAATATTTTTTGCTGTTGAAATGAAAGCATCTAATTCGCTTGAAATATTTTTATAATGCACTTTACTGCATTTCTCTAAAGCTTTACTAAAATTATTTAATTTTTTAACTCCACCAACTATTGTTTTTAATGGCTTCATTTTTGAATTATCCAAAATAAAAACATTTGTAGCAGAATTAACCATCAGCCCACCAACCAACATTGACTTCAGTACACCAAGTTCTTTACTTAGTTTTGAACTTTTATCATATTGAATTTTTAATGTTTTTAACTCAAAATGTGCGATTGCAATAACCACCAAAAACCCAATAATCGCCGTTCCTGTTAAAAGCATAAGCCTAGCTTTAACTTTAAAATTTTTCATATCACCAATCCTTTGTTTTGTAATTTTACAAGTATTGTACTATAAAAAAGTTGTATAAAAGTTTTAATAAAAAAGAAATTTAAAAAAAATAACAAAAGATATACTCTTTATATATTTTTTGTTACAATCTAAAATAAATTTACAGAACGATAGTATTAGTCTATTTTTGCTGTTTTAATAAATTTAACAAAATTTTATTAGATAAGGAAATATAATAAAAAATAATATTACAAGTATAGCAATAGGTGGCTTTGATGGAATGCATCTTGCACATCAAAAATTATTTGAAAATCTTGATAAAAATGGAGCAATAGTAGTCATAGAAACAGGATATGCCAGTCTTTCACCAAAAACTCACAGAGAAGACTATACTTCATTTCCAATATTCTATTATCCGTTAGAAAATATTAAACATCTTGAAGCAAAACAATTTATATTTTTATTAAAAGAGGAATATCCAAAATTAAAAACTATAGTAGTTGGATATGATTTTCATTTTGGAGCAAAAGCAAAATATTCAATATCTCATCTAAGAGAATTTTTTGACGGTCAAGTTATTGTTGTAAATAAAGTTATTTGTGAAAATATTGCTGTTCATTCCAAGACCATCAGAAGCCTTCTTTGTAATGGAGAAATAGAATTAGCAAATAAATTCTTAAATAAAAATTATAAAATTACAGGTAGAGCAATCAAAGGACAAGGACTAGGAAAAGAACAGTTTGTTCCAACTATAAATCTAAATTGTGGCAATTTTCTTTTACCTCAAAATGGTGTCTATGCTACTAAAACTATTATAAACGATAAGGAAAAAGACTCTATCACTTTTATTGGTCATAGATTAACTACTGATGGCAAATTTGCTGTAGAAACTCATATCTTAGATGAAGATATTTCAGAAATTCATTCTACTATTCAAATTAAATTTTTTAAAAAAATAAGAGAAAATAAAAAATTTGAAAATTATACAGATTTAAAACAACAGATTTTAAAAGATATTGATAATGTTAAAATCTTTTATACTAGAGCTGTTTAAGTCAAATACAAAAGAAATATTTGAATTTATCGCATCAACTTTTAGCTCACAATCACATTTTAAAAGTGTTATATTTGCATCTTTTATAAATGTAAAATCATCCTTAATTTTTAAGATATCTTTATCTTTGGTTAGTTTTATATACTCTTCTATAGTTTGACTAACTTGACTATTATTTGTATAATTTCCGTCTTTTTTATGTTCGTCTATTATTTGTAAAAAATCATATTTATAATTTATATTATTTGAAAAATCATCACTTGAAATCAGCAAAGCATTTAGATTGTTTATATCAAACTGTGGTAAATCATATTTTGTAATACTTAGCAATACATTAACATTACCAAATTTTAAAGGAACAGATTGTGAATTTTCCAAAATTGTTTCTACATCTTCTTTGTTTTTTTTAAAATATTTTGGTATTTCTTCTTTGATATTATCTATTGTGATTTGAAGCTGAGATAATGAACTTTCATATGATACTTGATCCAAAAATTTCTTGCTATCTTTTAAATTCTGAAAAACAAGAATCATAATAGCCGCTATAAAAAATAAAGTAATTAATAAAACTATACTTTTTTTCATTTTTTAAATACCGCTAAAAATTCATACTAAAAATAGGCAATAACATAGCAACAACAATTACACCTATGATACTACCAACTATAAGCATAAAAATAGGCTCTAGCAAAGATAAAAATATACTAATCTTATCTTTATTTGCTTGAGAATAAAGCTCAGATAAATTCTGCAAAATAACGCCTAATTGACTCGTCTCTTCCCCAATGGCAACTGCTTGAATAAATGCTATATCTATTCTATATATTTTAGATTTATCAAGAATTTTTGAAATTTTTTCTCCCTCTACTACTTTAGCACTAGCTTCTAAAAAAAGTTTTTTTATAATTGCGTTTTTTAAAATATTAGCTCCTAATTTAAAAGATTGCACTACAGGAACACCAGATTTTATTAAAATAGAGTTCATATATGCAAAACGACTAAGCTCTGTTAATTCTATCAAAGAACCAACAAAAGGAATTTTTAATAAAAATTTATCAATAGAATATTTAAATTTATATGAATTTTTCATCATAAAGCTAAACCAAAATATAAAAATCAAAAAACCTATAATTAAAAATTGATAATTATTATTTACAAAATCTCCAGCACAAATAACAAATGCTGTAATAGGAGGCAAAGCTTGATCATACTGATCAAAAATAGCTGTAATTTTAGGCACTATAAAACTTAACATAAATCCAACCACAAAAATAGAAACTGTTAAAATAATTGCAGGATATGCCATACTTGCCGTTATTTGTTTATTTAATCCATCTTGTTCTTTTAAATAATTAGCAAGCTCCACTAAGACTGTTTGCAAAATTCCGCCATCTTCACTAATTTTTATTGATTGTAAATAAAACTCTGGTAATATCACTGATTTTTGTAAATCAAGTGCTGTATAAAAATTTTTTCCTTCATCCAAAAACGAAACAAGTGATTCAAAAAAAGGACTTAGTTTTTTATCTTTTTTATATCTTTCATTGATAAGTTTAATCGCATTTAAAAGTGAAATCCCAGATTTTAAATAAATACTTAAATCTCTACTGATAACGGAAAGTGCAAGCGGATTTATCTTATGGGCTTTTTTAAATGATATTTTATTTAAAAAACTAAAATTATCTTCTTTTATTTCTACACATATAATTTTTTTAACTTTTAATTTTATTTTGGCTTCTTTTAAATTTAAAGCTTCAATTTTTGATTTAACTTTTGTACCTGATTTATCAAAACCTTTATATTTAAAAAGCATTTTTTACCTCATTGTCTTTTTTATTAAAATAAAATCCAATATCATTAATATATTTTATTTTTTTTGGTTTTTGCGAAATATTATCAAATATGTATGTATTTTTTCCAGTATCTACTATCATTTGGCTACTTTTCCCATTTTTGTATAAATCAAATTCAAAACAAACTTGAACAACACTAAGGTCTTCAAACTCAAAATCATCAAATTCTAATCTATCTTGATTTTTTGAATATTTATAAACATCTGGACAACTTTTAAAAAGATTGGTAATTTTTTCTTCTTGTAATTTTTCATCAATAAAAAGTAAACACTCGATATTTTTGTTGTTAATACATTTTATATTTATTTTTTCATTATATTCAAAGCTTGATAACAATTGTTTTAAATTGGACAGCGTTACAGTATCAAGCTTTTTTTGTTTTAAATTAAAATTAGATAGCGTAATAGAATAAATAATAGAAACTAAAATAATAACAATTAATATTTCTAAAAGTGTAAAAGCTTTTTTATTCATAATACATCAACTATTGCTTTATATATCTAATAAAAATAATTATTTTTCACCACATTTAGAATATAAAATATCATCCTCTCCGCCCTCTTTTTTATCAGCACCCAATGACATAATTTCAAAACTATCTTCTAGTGTTGTATAAATATACTCTTGACCCCAAGAATCTTTTGGTATCTTCTTATCTTCAAAATAATTACTTGTCGCCAAATGTGCCAATCCCTCTTCGGTAGAAGGATATGTAGAATTATCAATTTTATACATTTTTAAAGCTTGAGAAATACTTTTCATCTGAACACAAGTCAATTTTCTTTTTGCCTCTTCCCCTTTTCCTGTTAAACTTGGCAATACAAATGAAGCCAAAAGTCCTAATATAACAATTACTACTAATAACTCCATAAGTGAAAATGCTTTTGTTTTTCTATTATTTTGTTTTATTTTATTATCCATTATTTATATACCTTTTATTAATTTAGATATGGATTATACAATAAGTATGATAAAATGTCTTATGAATATTTTTAAAATAATTATAACAACTTTTCTTTTTTCTTGTTTTATATATTTAGAATATTTTGGGATTTCAAATAAATTTATCAATACTATTTTTGCACTTTTGAGTTTTTATTTTCTTTTGACAATCAATAAAAAAGAACTTTTTTTATCTGGATTTTTTATTAGTATTTTATGGTTTTGGTGGATTGGATATAGTTTTGTTCATTATGATTTGGGATATCTAATACCTTTTGTACTTATTGGTATTGGAACAATATATGGTGTTTTATTTTATATAGGTGCAATAATAAATAATTTGTATTTTAGGACTATTTATTTATTTTTTCTTAGTATGATTTATCCTTTTGGATTTAATTGGTTGCAATTAGAACTTGTTTTTATAAATAGCTATATAGGAACTTCAAAGCTTGATTTTGCATTAGTTTTATCTAGTATTATCTTAATAATCAAACTTAAAAATTACAAAAAATATTTAAGTATAATTCCTTTACTTTTTGCCATAAATTATCAAACACAAAATATAGAATTACCAAATTTAAAAATATCTTTAGCCAATACAAAAATTTTACAAAAAAACAAATGGGATAAAAAATATTTATCTTCTATAATTGATATAAATTTTGATGCAATAAATAGTGCGATTAAAAATAAAAATGACTTAATAATTTTACCAGAAACTACACTTCCTCTAATATTAAATAAAAATGATTTACTCTTAATAGCACTAAAAGAAAAATCAAAACAAATAGCTATTATCGCAGGAAGTCTTCATAAAGAAAATAATACTTATCATAATTCTACATATTTTTTTGAAAATGGCAAAATGCAAGTTGCTCACAAAGTTGTACTTATACCATTTGGAGAAGCTGTTCCTCTACCTAAAAAACTAAAAGATTTTATCAACAATACCTTTTATAATGGTGCAAAAGATTATGAAGCTTCCTTAAATCCAACCGATTTTACAATAAAAGGTGCAACATTTAGAAATGCTATTTGCTATGAAGCTACTACTGATAAAATTTTTGAAAATTTAAAAGGTAAATATATGATAGCCCTATCAAACAATGCTTGGTTTACACCATCAATTCAGCCAACATTACAAAATTTACTATTAAAATATTACGCAAAAAAATATAATGTAAAAATTTTTAGTTGTACTAATATGAGCGAAAATAAAATTATAAATTAAGCAATAAAAACTATCTGATTTTACACAATGCTTTATTGGTAATTTTCATAATATTAGATGAAATATTTTCAAAATAATCTCTATTTGTAATCACTTCTACATCTGAATTTTTTTGTGCAAAATTCAAATCAAATTTTTCTCCACTAAGATTTGCAGAAGTTGAATATAAAATACCAAATTTTTTTATAAAATTATAATGCAAAGAATTTTTATCAACTACTCTAAAACTTTCTTTGTTTGGATAAATAAAAGTAGTGTTCTTGGAATTTCTAATTTGTTTTCTAAAATGTTTCGGGATTCTTGTGTGGGTTTTTAAAGTTTTAAATTTATCAACAACTCTAAGAGTTTTTTGAGTATGCGATCTATTTTTTATACTTGCTAGTTCTTTATCATCTTTTGATAAAAAACCAACCGTAGTATCTGTTTGAACTAAATAAACCACAAATTATTTTATTCAGATAAAAAATCTTGTATAGATTTAGGAAGCATTGCTTTTTCGTCTTTTCTTGCTTTTATTGCTTCAACTGAAGCTAAAGCTCCTGCAACCGTTGTAAAATATGGCACATTCATTCTAAGTACTGTTCTTCTTATTTGCTCCCCATCATCTTTACTCGATTCTTTTCCATCACTAGTATTGATAGCCATTACTATATCTTTATTTGTTAAACTATCTGTAATATTTGGACGACCTTCACTTACTTTTAAAACTTTTTCACAATCTAAACCAGAATCAGAAATAATACTATATGTTCCGCCAGTAGCAACTATTTCAAATCCCTCATGTATCAATCCACTTGCTATTTGTGGAGCAAATTCTTTATCCAAATCCGCAAGAGATATAAATACTTTTCCACCTTTTTTAGGTAAAAAGTTTTTAGCACCATCTTGTGCTTTTGCAAAACTTGCTCCAAAACTTGAACTAATACCCATAACTTCGCCAGTAGATTTCATCTCAGGACTCAAAATCAAATCAGCACCACTTAGCTTATTAAATGGGAAAACAGCTTCTTTTATAGCTATATGATTTCTTGTCTTAGGTTTAAAAATTCCATCTTCCTCATACACTATATTGTTATCATAAGCACCAAGTGCATCTTTTAAACTCTCGCCCCACATAACTCTTGTAGCAACTTTTGCCAATGGGATTCCAGTAGCTTTTGATACAAATGGTACTGTTCTAGAAGCTCGTGGATTAACTTCGATTAAATAAATTTGTCCTTGATGAATAGCATATTGAGTATTCATAAGTCCAATTACACCAAGCTCTAAGGCCATATTTTTAGTTTTTTGTTCTACTTCTTTTATAATTTTTTCATCTAAACTAACAGGAGGCAACGAACAAGCACTATCTCCTGAGTGAATTCCAGCCTCTTCAATATGTTGCATAATTCCACCGATATAAACTTCTTTTCCATCAGTAACACAATCAACATCAAGCTCTATCGCTCTATCTAAAAACTTATCTACAAGCACTGGGGCATCATTTGATACTGAAACTGCTTCGCCCATATATTGTTTTAATTCATCTGTAGAATATACTATTTTCATACCACGACCACCAAGTACAAATGATGGGCGAACTAATACAGGATAACCAATTCTTTGGGCAATTTCAACAGCTTCTTCAACCTCAACAGCAGTACCATTTTCAGGTTGCAAAAGTCCAGCTTTTTCCACAAATGTTGAAAACTTTTTTCTATCTTCAGCCAAATCAATAACAGCAGCAGTTGTACCTATAATTTTACCGCCAATTCTATGAATATCATTGGCAAGTTTAAGTGGAGTTTGTCCACCAAAATGTACTATAATTCCATCAGGATTTTCAGTTTCTATTACGCTTCTTACATGCTCAAAATCAATTGGCTCAAAATATAAAATATCAGATGTATCATAATCAGTACTTACCGTTTCAGGGTTACAGTTATACATAATTGTTTCAATTCCCATTTCACCTAAAGCAAAAGATGCATGAACACAACAATAATCAAACTCAATACCTTGACCAATTCTATTTGGTCCACCACCAATAATTAAAACTTTTTTCCTACCACTACTTACTTCTCTTGCTGGTAAATTTGGTGTAATATTTGTGCTTGAATAAAGATAAGGCGTAAGTGCTTTAAACTCAGCAGCACAAGTATCTACTTCATTATAATCAAGTTTTATACCAAAATTCATTCTTGCATTATAAACATCTTCTTGTGTTGAGCCTATCAAAGAAGCTATCATCACATCACTAAATCCAAATGTTTTAGCAACTCTTAATAAATTTTCATCTTCAAACACATTAAGCTGAGCTTTTTGAAGCTTAACTTCCATCTCATAAATTTCTCTAATTTGAGATAAAAACCAAGGATCTATAGCACAAAGTTCAAACAACTCTTCATTTGATAATCCATATCTATATCCATCCATAAGATACAAAATTCTATGCTCATTTGGTCTTCTAATTTCTCTTTTTGTAGTAGTTAAATCTGCACCCATACTATCAAACCCATTTATTCCAGTTTCTAGTGAACAAAGTGCTTTTTGCATAGACTCTTTAAATGTTCTACCCATAGACATAACTTCACCCACAGACTTCATACCTGTACTTAGTGTAGAGTTTGCATTAGGAAATTTTTCAAAAGTAAATCGTGGTATTTTTGTAACTACATAGTCAATTACTGGTTCAAAAGATGCTGTTGTGCCTGTAATATCATTATTAATCTCATCAAGAGTAAAACCAACAGCCAAAAGAGTTGCTACTTTTGCAATAGGATAACCTGTAGCCTTAGAAGCAAGTGCAGAACTTCTTGAAACTCTTGGATTCATTTCTATTACTATCATTCTACCCGTTTTTGGACAAATAGAAAATTGTACATTTGATCCACCTGTATCAACACCAATTTCTCGCAAAATATCAAAAGAAGCATTTCTCATATTTTGATATTCTTTATCTGTTAAAGTTAGAGCAGGAGCTACTGTAATACTATCGCCAGTGTGTACACCCATAGGATCAAAATTTTCTATAGAACATACGATAATACAATTATCTTTGTTATCTCTAATAACTTCCATCTCGTATTCTTTCCATCCAAGCATAGATTCCATAATCTCAATCTCGCTTATCGGACTAGCATCGATGCCTTCTTTTGCTAATTTTTCAAATTCATCCATATTGTATGCTACACCGCTTCCTGTTCCTGCAAGTGTAAATGAAGCACGACTGATTACTGGAAAACCAATTTCTTTGGCAACTTTGACTGCCTCTTCAACAGTATAAGCATTTGCACTTTTAGGTAAATCCATACCGATTTTAATCATAGCATCATTAAAAAGTTGTCTATCTTCACCTTTTTTAATAGCATCAGGATGAGCTCCTAAAAATTCAATACCGTCCAGCATACCTTTATCATACATACTTGTTGCTACATTAAGAGCTGTTTGTCCGCCCATAGTTGGTAACACTGCATCAATATTTTCTTTTTTAATAATTGCCGAAACAACCTCTTCAGTAATAGGTTCAATATAAGTTTTATCTGCAAATTCAGGATCTGTCATAATTGTTGCTGGATTTGAATTTATAAGAACTACACGATAGCCTAATTCTTTTAATGTTTTGGTTGCTTGTGTTCCAGAATAATCAAACTCACACGCTTGACCGATGATAATTGGACCTGAGCCTATCAGTAAAATAGACTTAATATCTTCTCTTTTTGGCATTTGTTTTCCTGTATAAAATATTTGTATAAATTTTTTGATTATACTTAAAAAATGCTTCACATATAGTTAGGTAAAAAAATTTATTTTTATCTATAAATTTTAAATAGGAAGGCTAAATTTTTGAGTTTCAAATACCCCATCTTCATTAAAAAAACAATAATATAAAAAGTCTTTTTTCACAGACAATCCAGCCAAATATCTTAAAGCTAAGTTAGCTTGAAGTGAAGCTATATTCATAACAATAGGAGTAGCAATTCCCTCTGGTTTGTGATCGTTTATCTTAAACACACTTTCAAAATTAGCATCTTGAAAAAAACAAACTTGACCATGAAAAGCTTCAACACTTCCGTAAATCCAAGGTATATTTTTCTCTTTGGAAAAAGCATTTATTTTAGCTCGAACTGGAAGATTATCAGTAGCATCAATTATGAGGTCGTATTTATCAAAATTTTTATCAGTAAAACTCTCAAAATCCATATAATAAGAATTAACTTTCACATAAGTACATTTTGATTCAATAAGCTCTTTTAAAACATCACATTTTTTTCTACCCTCATCACCAATTTTAAAAGCAATTTGACGATGAATATTATGCACACCAACCTCATCAAAATCCACCAAATCAATCTGCCCTATTCCACTAGTTCCTAAAGCTACACCAAGAGAACAGCCAAGACCGCCACATCCGATGATAGCTATTTTTTTATTTTGAAGTGATGATTGCGTATCTTCTCCCCATAGTTTTATTTGTCTATTAAAATAGTCATTAAATTTTGTCATTATTTTCTCCATAATTTGGCTTAAATTCTGCTACTATTTATGCCTGTATCCATATCATCATAAAACTTATCTACAAAGTTCACGATTTTATCAAGTACCCTTGGTACTATTTTTCTTTTTTCCAATAATTTTGGTTTTACATTTAAAGTTTTAGCAACCTCATCTTTTAAAGGTTTTCTTTGTTCATAGATATATTTATCTACAACTGCACGAACTTTTACACAATCTAAATCTTCATCTTTACATAATGTTTCATAAGCTTTTTCTTTTTCATCTTCCCAAAACTTTTCAAACTCTTCACTTATATTTTCATCATCTTTTACTTGCATTAGGTTTTCATTGATAAATTTTTCTATTAACTCTCTTTTACTTCTTAGACTTACATTATTATTTAATAGATTTGTTATATTTTCTTTTTGTTTTTTCTTCTGCTCATCGTTAGAATCTTTATAGTTCCCTAGTAGTGTTAATATATAAGATACATTTATATCATCTCGCTGAATTAGCTCTAATTCAAAATCTACATCATCTAAAATAGATACTTTTTCTTTTGTAGATTTTGGTTTCATATCTAAATATTTTGACTTATACTCTTCAAAACTTTGCTCTTTCATAAGCAAATCAGACCATTTAAAATCACTAAATACATCAAGTATATTTTTTGTTCTTAACAACTGTCTAAATGCTTTTATAAATTCTAACTGTTCATTTTCATCTTTTAATTCATTTATACTACTTATATCAGGTGCTATTTCTAAGAGATTTAAAAGTGCCTCATTAAACTCTTCTATATATTCCTCATAAGATTTCATAACTATAATCTCTTTTGCTT
>JAOZVJ010000047.1:11469-13496 GCA_029938215.1 Arcobacteraceae bacterium
TCTTTTGCTTCAATATTAGAAAAAAGTTTAATCGCTTCATCTGTTGCATCTTTTAGATTTCTAAAACATACTATATTACCTTGTGATTTATTTTCATTTATAATTCTATTTGTTCTGCTAAAAGCTTGTATTAATCCGTGATATTTTAAGTTTTTATCTACATATAAAGTATTTAAAGATTTACTATCAAATCCTGTCAAAAACATATTTACTACAAGCAATATATCTATCTCTTTGTTTCTTACTCTCCTTGATATATCATTGTAATAGTTATAATAACTCTGGCTATCTTTAGTACTATACTTACTTCCAAACATATCATTATAATCACCTATAAATTCATCAAGTTTTTCACGACTATGTTTATTTATATGTTCATTATCTATTTTAGTCTCATCAAGTTCTATGAACCCTGTTGCATCTTTATCTTCTTCATTTGCACTATAAGAAAAGATTGTAGCTATTTTTAAATTGTGTTTTTTACTTTTAAAATTCTCATAATATTTTATAAGCATATCGACACTACTTACACACATCATCGCAGTAAACATTTTTGCTTTTGTTTTTCTGTCGTGATTTGCAATAATATAATCAACTATTTTATCAACTCTTTTTTCATCTTCAAGTAATTCTTTAGTATCTATATCCTCTACTTGTATATCGATGTTTGTAGCACTACTTTCTTTCTCTTTATATCTACCTATATATTCAATAGAAAACTTTAAAACATTCTTATCGTTTATAGCATCAGTTATCACATAGCTATGAAGTCTTTTTTCAAAAAGGTCTAAAGTTGTTTTTTTATAAGTAGAATTTTTTTCAAATATAGGAGTACCAGTAAAACCTATCATCTGATGATTGGTAAAAAAGTTCACAATAGCTTTATGTGTATCACCAAACTGACTTCTATGACACTCATCAAAGATAAATACTATTCGTTTATCTTTTTGTTTATCCATACTATGTAAATATTGTTTTTTACTTATAGCAGTATTTAATTTTTGAATAGTTGTAACGATAAGGCTGGTATCATCGCTAAACTGTTTTACCAATTTTAAAGTATTATCAGTTCCATCAACAGAACCATCACTAAAGCTATTAAATTCTTTTGTAGTTTGAAAGTCCAAATCTTTTCTATCTACTACAAATACAACCTTATCAACTTTTGGAAGACTTATAAGTATTTGTGCTGTTTTAAATGAAGTAAGTGTTTTGCCACTTCCAGTTGTATGCCAAATATATCCATTTTTATCACTATTGTTTACTCTATCTATGATATTCTCAACTGCATAAAATTGATAAGGACGAAGTACCATAAGTATTTTTGGCACTTGGGATAAAACAATATATTTACATATCATTTTAGATAAATGACATCGTTCAAGAAAAATATCCGTAAATTCTTCTAGTAAATCTATTCTTTTATTTAACTCATCACTCCAATAAAATGTTTGCTCAAAATTCATAGCTTCTAATCTATTGTTTGCATAATATTTTGTATTTACGCCATTACTTATAATAAACAACTGTATATAATTAAATAAAGCATTATTCTCACTATATGAATGTCTTTTATATCTCATAGTTTGATTAAATGCTTCTTTTAATTCTAGCCCTTTTCTTTTAAGTTCAATTTGCACCAATGGAAAACCATTTATAAGTATAGTTACATCATATCTATTTTCATACTTGCCTTTAACTGTAACTTGCGATGTTACTTGAAAAAGATTTTGACACCAATGCTCACTATCTAAAAAGTTTATCCATTTACTTGTGCCATCATCAAGAGGCAATACAAACTTATCTCTTAATATTTTAGCCTTTTCAAATACATTTCCTTTGTTTAGATAGTTTAAAATTCTTTTAAATTCTGTATTAGAAAAAGTTGTATTATTGTGCTTTTCAAGTTGAATTTTTAGATTATCTTCTAGGGCTTTATCATCTTTTATAACTACAGATTCATATTCTAAAGATATGAGTTGTTTTATTAGATTTTCTTCTAGTATTGCTTCGCTTTGTTTACTCAT
>JAOZVJ010000004.1 GCA_029938215.1 Arcobacteraceae bacterium
AGCAATGCGTTAGCTTAATTAATTCTTAAGTTTGGTTTTGGATAGCTATATCATTAATATAAACAAAGTTAAAGATGAAGATTTAATAGTTACTATTTTAAGTGAAAATTATCTTTATACTACCTATAGATTTTATGGTGCTAGACACTCTATTATTAATATAGGATATAAAATTGATTTTGAATTAGAATCAAATTTAAAAAGTAACATATCAAGACTCAAAGATGTATTACAACTTAGCACTCCTTGGATTTTTGATAGAGAAAAATTATATTGCTGGCAAAGATATATAAAACTTTTTTATTCTCACTTAAAAGATATTGAAAATATAGATAAATTTTATATTAATTTACTAGACACTTTATCTCATAAAATGATAAAACAAAATCCCAAAAGAGCGATTATCGAAAGCTATATTCAGTTATGCGAATTTGAAGGACGACTTCATTGTGAATACGAATGTTTATTATGCGATAAAAAAATAAAATCTGATATTTCACTTGTGCGTAGTTTTTTACCAACTCATAAGAAATGCAGTTTTAGCCGTGGTTTTGAACTTAATAAAATAAAAGAACTTTTTAAAAATAAAAGTATGATAAATTTTGATGAAGAAGAAGTAGAATATTTATGGAATATTCTTATGCAAGGGTTGTAAATGGATTTATAACAGTTAAGTCTTCTATTTTTTGATTATGTTGCATATCTTCACTATATAAAATATCACATTTTGAATTTATAGCTGATGATAAAATTAACGAATCATAATAAGAAATATTATATTTATCTCTTATACTACAAGCTTTAGTATATATTGTTCTTTTAAAATTTATTATTTCATATTTATCATAGCAACTAAGTGTAAACTTTTCAATATAAATATTTGAGAAATTTAATTTTCTTATCATATTATTTGATACTTCATTGATAACCTGTGTACTTATAGTGCATTTAGAAGTCAATATATTTGAAGCTATATTTTTTTTGATTAAATCTTGTTCACTAAATGCATAAAGAAAAATATTTGAATCACAAAATATTTTATCTTTCATTTGCTTCTTCTCTTGTCAAAAATTTAAAATCTTTTGAAACTTTTACAGGATTATTTATTAAATATTCTATAAAATCTACATCATTTTTATTATTTTTTACTGTTGAATCAACTATCTCTTCTATGTCCATTAATGTGACTCTTACTTCATGACCTTTAAATACTTCATAATTCGGAATATGAATATAAGGCTCATTGATTACTGTTTGAAATTCTGTTGCATACATTTTTAATTCCTTTTTGTTTGAAATATATAATATCTAAATAATGTTAATGTTCTACAACAAATTTTATTATCCTAGAAATATTAAAAGTTTCCTAATAAACTAAATCTAACAAGATTTTGCTTCAAAATATCAATATTATGCATTTGCATCCCCTGCTCTATCCATATTTTTATATCATTTGGAAATTCATCGATTAATGGCTTAAATAGTTTTTCTTTATCCTCTTTGTTTATATAATTATTTTCCAATAATTCTACAATATGATTAATAATTGTCGTATCTTTTAGATTTCTTTCTTCACTAATTTCTTTGATACTTTTATTTTCTTTTATTAAATTTAAAGTTTCCATATATGTTTTACTAAGTTCTTTTATTTGCTTTGCACCATTTGCTTTTAAATTATTACATAAGTTTAGAAACTTTTCTCCGTATTTATCTAATTTCATTTGACCAACACCTGAAATACTTAAAAATTCATCATTTGTTATTGGCAATTTATTTGATATTTCCATTAAAGTTTTATCGCTAAATATTATATATGGAGGTACGGCTTCTTCTTTTGCTAATGCGGTTCTTAATTCTCTAAATTTTTCAAAAGTTTCATTTACTACATTTTGTTTTTCATATTCTTTATATGATTTTTCTACTATAAGATTTGATGTGTCTATTTGTACTTTTTTTTGTTTTTTTAGTATTTCTTTACCAATATTTGTGATTTTTAAAGTTCTATATTCGCCATCAATATTTATAGCGCCGATATCAAGTAAAACATCAGATATGCTTCCCCATTGTTCTTTATTTAAATCCATACCTATACCATGAACTGATAATCTATCATGCCCAAAATCCAAAATTCTTTTTGCTTTTGAACCTCTCAAAACATCGACAATATAAGTTTGCCCAAACCTTTCTTCACATCTTAAAATTGTAGATAAAAATTTCTGTGCTTCGATTGTAACATCTTGATATTCTCTATCTCCACCCAAACAATTATCGCAAACATTTTTACATTCTTCTATTGTATCATCAAAATATTGTGCGATTAGTTGATGGCGACATTTTGAAGATATACAAAATCTATACATTTGTTCTAATTTTTTATAATTGTTAGTTTTATATGCAGAATTTGATAATTCATCTATAAATCTTTTTTTGCCAATCTCATCAGCCTTTGAATACAAAAGTAAAACATCAGCATTTAATCCATCCCTACCCGCTCGCCCTATTTCTTGTGAATAATTTTCTAAAGTTTTTGGCATAGAAGTATGTAATACAAAACGAATATTGCTTTTATCTATCCCCATACCAAAAGCAATAGTAGCTACAATTATTTTTACTTTTTCATTTTTAAACTTTTTAAATACATCATCTCTTTTATTAGCTGACATTCCTGCATGATAAGCCAAAGTTTTAAAACCAACTTCATTTAGATATTCGGATACTTGCTCGGTTTCTTTTCGTGTAAAACAATAGATTATCCCACATTCGTCATTATGAGTTTTAAGAAATTGACTTATCTGATTTTTACCATTTCCTAATCGCTTTTGACTTCTGATAATTAAATTTGTTCGTTGAATTTTTCCTCTTAATACATTTTTTATATCTATTGATAAAGTTTTTAATATATCAGATTCTACACTTTTCGTAGCAGTTGCAGTAAAACAAGCAATAGGAGTATCTGGAAAATTTGTTTTTAAAAATTTTAACTTACGATAATCATCTCTAAATTCATGTCCCCATTCACTTACACAGTGAGCTTCATCTATAACAAAAAAGTTTATATTAATATTTTGTAACTTATCTAAAAAATATTCAGAAGTAAATCTTTCAGGAGCAATATATAAAAATTTCAAATTTCCTTGTAATAATTCATCGAAAGTTTGATTGTTTTGCTCATTTGAATTTTGTGAACTTATCATTTTTGCTGATATTCCATTTACTTGTAGATTTACAACTTGATCTTGCATTAAAGCAATCAATGGAGATATAACAACTGTAATACCTTCCATCATTAAAGTAGGAAGTTGATAAATAAGTGATTTACCACTACCTGTTGGCAAAATAGTAAGTAAATCTTTTTTTTCTAAAATATGATTTATAGCTTTTTCTTGAATAGGTCTAAATGTATCAAAACCAAAATGTTGTTTTAAAATTTGTTGCTTATTCATTCTGTAATATATTTATAAATAATCCCATCTATCTCTTTAAGTGCTATTTCTTCTATTTCATCACTATTTTCAATAGTTGCTAAAATCTTACTGTCAAACATATAATTATCGGCTATTTTTTGTGCTTGTATTAAAATATTTTCACTTGGAATAATATATTTTGCGTCAAGACTAGAAGCATACATTACTTCCTTTATATTGCCTACTATTACTGCTGAATTTAAGTTATTTTTTTGAGTATATTTTAAAATTTCAAAATCAAAATCAAAAAGTAAAGTAGAATTTGATTTTGTACTTTTTATATCGCCACAACAATTAATTTTTTCTATTGCTTCACTTGGTATATCTTTATCACCAATTAAAATCATTTTATACATTCTTTGCTACAAAAATATTTTCCATTACTTAATATCGCATCATCTTTTGAGATATAAGTTTTACATGTTGGACACTCTATCATCGTATCCGTTATCTCTTCATTTCTTTTATCTTTTATCTTTGTTTCTCTAATTTTTTTAAAAAAAACCAAATAAACCAAAAAAATTACCGCCAAAAAAGCTATTACTTTAAATATCATATTATTACTCCATATATAAATAGTTTCTATGTTCGCCAAAGTTTACTATTTTATAATTTTTTATTTTTGCCTGCTCTATTTCATCTTCACACAAGCTACCTTTATAAAAAAGATATTTTGTTTTTTGTATTGAAATATTTTTTGTTAAATCTAGCAACAAAGCAGTATTTGTAACCGCTCTTGAAGTTATAAGATCAACTTTTAAATCTTTTATATCCTCAACTCTTTTTGTTAAAACAGTAACATTGTCAAGCTTTAAAGCATTTTTAACAAAATTTAAAAATGCAACTCTTTTTATTCTAGGTTCGCATAAATATATTTTTTTTTCAGGTCTTGCAAATGCCAAAAGCATTCCTGGATAACCAGCACCAGTACCAACATCTAGCAAAGAATCAAAATCATCCAAAAAAGTCAAAGGATAAATACTATCTATAATATTATCTTTGATTTGTTTTGGATGTAGCGATGCTGTCAAATTATGCACAGCTCCCCATTCTTGCAATAATGCTATATATTTTTCACATCTTTCATAAAATAAATTGTCAAATGACAATCCTAGTTTTTCTATTTGATTTTTATCCATTTTTTATATTAATTCCATTTTCATAATAAATGATTCATTTTTTCTTTTTTTACACGCAAATAGTCACTATTTTCTTTTGTTTTTCCAACTTTTATTGGTATTCTATTTGCGATTTCTACATTTAATTTTGTTAGTTTATTTGGATTATTACTTAGTAAGTTAATTTTTTTAATATCATAATAATTAAAAATAAAATCAACTATTTCGTATGTTCTTTCATCATCTTTGAAACCAAGCTGATGATTGGCTTCAACAGTATCAAGTCCAGTATCTTGCAAGGCATAAGCATTGACTTTGTTTAACAATCCTATATTACGACCTTCTTGTCGTAAATATATTACCATTCCGCCATTTTTACCCATATAATCAAGTGCATAATTTAATTGTGCTTGACAATCACATTTGATACTTCCTATAGCATCCCCTGTTAAACATTCGCTATGTATTCTTACATTAGGCACATCTTCTAAATTTTGAGTAAATATTACAAGATGCTCTTTAATACCCTCTTTAAAAGATTGTATTAAAAAATTTCCATGTTTTGTTGGCAAATTTGCTTTTTTTGAAACTTCTATATTTATCAACTCTTAATTCCTGTTTCGTTAAAATATTGGCTATATTATCTAAAAAAGGCAAATAAAATGTTTAAAAGATTTAGAAGACTAAGAGCAAATGAAACAATAAGAAGTTTAGTAAGAGAAACAGTTTTAACCGCAGATGATTTTATGTATCCACTTTTTGTAAAAGAAGGAAATTTTGAAAAAAAAGAAATAGCATCTATGCCCGGTGTTTTTCAAATGGATATTGATGATATAGTTAAAGAATGTGGCACAATGCTAGAAATTGGACTTAAATCAGTGTTGTTATTTGGTATTCCAGATACAAAAGATAGCGTAGGAAGTGAATGCCTTTGTGACAATTCTTTAATAGTGCGAACAATAAAAGCTATAAAAAAAGAATATCCACAAATGTATATTGCTACTGATTTATGCTTTTGTGAATATACAGATCATGGGCATTGTGGAATTTTAAATCCAAAAACACAATCAGTTGATAATGATGCAACTTTGGAAATTTCTGCACAACAAGCAATAAATCATGCAAAAGCAGGAGCTGATATGATTGCACCTAGTGGTATGATGGATGGTATTATTGGAGTTTTGCGAAATGCTTTAGATGAAAATGGCTTTGAAAATCTTCCGATTATGAGTTATTCTACAAAATTTGCAAGTGCATTTTATGGACCTTTTAGAGATGTTGCAGAAAGTGCTCCTAGCTTTGGAGATAGAAGAACTTATCAAATGGATGTTGCAAATAGACTTGAAGCTATTGAAGAATCACTAGAAGATGAAAAACAAGGTGCAGATATACTTATGGTTAAACCAGCTTTGAGTTTTCTTGATATTATTAGAGATATACGAAATAACACAAATTTACCATTAGCAGCCTACAATGTAAGCGGAGAATATGCTATGTTGAAATTAGCAGGTATTCATGGGCTTGTTGATTATGAAAGAGTTATGATGGAAAAATTATTAAGTATGAAAAGAGCAGGAGCAAATATCATCATCACATATCATGCAAAAGAAGCTTGTGAGATATTAAAAAATCAATAATATGAACAATAAAACACAATTTGAAATAATAGTATTATCTATAAAAGATTTATTAAGTAAACCAATGCTAAAAATTGCGTTTTTACCTTTTATTGCAACTGTTTTCATAATGTATTTTATGTTTTTTTCGGTTGCAGATATTGGGCTTGATGCTTTGCAAGAAGCAACAGTGCAAGTTCAAACGCAAGAAACATCAATGCAAAATGGAATAACAAACACAACAGACACAACTCAAACATATACAGGATATTGGATATTGGATTTTTTATTAAAATACTCTATAACTTCTTGGATTGTTGGCTTTTTAGTTTATACAGTTGGTAGTTTTGTAATTCTTTGGCTTTCTTTATTTGTCGCAATTATTATAGTTGGTTTTCTAACGCCATCAATACTTAAAAATTTACAAAAAAAATATTATCAGGATGTTCAATTTGATGGATATGGAGATATTGCAAATAGTGCTTTTGCATTAATTAAATATCTATTAATAATGCTTTTACTTTTTATTGTATTATCGCCATTATATTTTATACCTTTGATTAACATCATAGCAGTTAATATTCCTTTTTATTATTTTTTTCATAAAATGCTTCATTTTGATGTAGGATCTACGCTTATGAGCAAAGAAGACCATCAAATTTTTAAAATAAAAAATTCTTTTTCAATTAAGCTACAAACACTATTTTTATACTTTTTATCACTAATTCCTTTTGTAGCATTGATATTACCTGTATTTTATATTATATATTTAGGACATAATTATATGAGTAAAATAGAAGTTAAGAACATCAAAACATTAATTTAGATATAATAAATATTAAACTCAATTACGGAAATATATTATTATGAAACATTTTTTAACACTAAAAGATTATTCAAAAGAAGAAATTTTAGAAATTATAGACTTAGCAATTCAAATAAAAAAAGAAACTAAAGAGAAAGTATTTAAAAATTATTTACCAAAACAAACTCTTGGTATGATTTTTGAAAAAAGTAGCACAAGAACTCGTGTAAGTTTTGAAACAGGAATTTATCAGCTTGGTGGCACTGGATTATTTTTAAGCTCAAATGATATTCAACTAGGCAGAGGTGAGCCTATAAAAGACACATCAAGAGTTATTAGTAGTATGACAGATATGATTATGATTAGAAATGATTCACAAGATGAATTAGAAGAATTTGCTTCTTACTCAAAAGTTCCTATTATAAATGGCTTAACAGATAAATATCACCCTGTTCAATTAATGGCTGACTATATGACTATTTTAGAGCATGGACTTAGAGACAATACGATAGCGGCATATGTTGGAGATGGAAACAATATGACACACTCATGGCTTATGTTGGCTTCTAAACTTGGATTTGATTTAAGAGTTGCTACACCAAAAGGATATGAAGTAGATAAAACTATTTTAGATGAAGCTTTAGAATTTGCAAAAATAAGTGGTGCAAAAATCACAATTACAAATGACCCAAAAGAAGCAGTAAAAAATGCAACAGTAGTTACAACTGATACTTGGGTATCTATGGGTCAAGAGGATGAAAAAGAAAAAAGATTAAAAGATTTTGAAGGTTTTATAGTAGATAAAAATTTAATGAACTTAGCTGACAACAAAGCTATCTTTTTGCATTGCTTGCCAGCTTATAGAAACTATGAAGTAAGTGAAGAAATTTTTGAACAAAACAGTGAAACCATATTTAGTGAAGCAGAAAATAGATTGCATGCACAAAAAGGTATTATGGTTTACCTTGATAGGAACAGAAACAATGATTGATTTTAAAAAATTTGAAAAATACAGCAGACCAGGCCCTAGATATACTAGCTATCCGACAGCACCTGAATTTAATACAAATTTTACAGAAAATAATTTAATTGATAAATTTAAAAATCAAAGCGATGATAGACCACTTTCTCTTTATACTCATATACCTTTTTGTAGAAGTGCTTGTTATTTTTGTGGTTGTAATGTAATTTTTACAAGCAAAGAAGATAAAAAAACAAGATATGTTGAATATTTAAAAAAAGAATTAAAAATATTAGCAAAACACATAAACACAAATAGAATAGTAACTCAAATGCATTTTGGTGGCGGTACTCCTACATTTTTAGAGCCATCACAATTAAAAGAAGTGCTTGATGCTATAAAAGGAACTTTTCCAAATTTTGCTGATGATGCGGAGATTAGTTGTGAAGTTGATCCTAGGTTTTTTACAAAAGAACATATGGATGTTTTAAAAGAAGCTGGAACAAATAGATTAAGTTTTGGCGTACAAGATATTGACCCAAAAGTTCAACAAACAATACATAGAATTCAACCATTTGAAACAACTGCAAATGTTGTGCAAATTGCTAGAGATGCAGGAATAAAATCAGTAAATATTGATCTTATTTATGGTTTGCCTCATCAAACAAAAGAAAGTTTTGCAAAAACAATTAAACAAATTGTTACGCTTAATCCTGATAGATTGGCTGTATTTAATTATGCCCATGTTCCTTGGATGATGAAAACTCAACGAAAATTTGATGAAACAACATTTGCACCACCATCAACAAAGCTTGAACTTTTAAAAGATACTATTGCATTTTTTACAAGCAATGGTTATAAAATGGTAGGAATGGATCATTTTGCAAAACCAGAAGATGAATTATTTAAAGCAATTCAAAAAGGTGAACTTCATAGAAATTTTCAAGGATATACTACAAAAGGTGGTGCTGATTTAATAGGTATTGGAGTTACTTCTATTGGCGATGGTGTTGATTATTATGTTCAAAATTTTAAAGACTTAAAGGTTTATGAAGAAGCGATAGACAATAATCACTTACCAGTATTTAAGGGATACAGCCTAAACGATGATGATATTTTACGGCAATATGTCATTATGGAACTTATGAGCAATTTTAGTTTAAATATAAAAAGAACCGAAGAAAGATTTAAAATAAATTTTAAAGAATACTTTGACGATGCAATTATTTCACTTAAAGAGTTTGTGGACGCCGAACTTGTCATAATTACTGATGATAAAATTTCTGTAAGTCAAACCGGAACTCTATTAATTAGAAATATCGTAATGCCTTTTGATGCTTATTTAAACAATATTCCAGAAGACAAAAGAAGATTTAGCAAAACTATATGATAGACGATGTGAATTTGAAAAAAGAACAAAAATTCAACTTTACAGCTGTAAGTGATGAATGTATAAAATGTGGTAAATGCAAGTCTGTTTGCCCTATTTTTGAGATTAGTCACGATGAAACAACTAGCCCTAGGGGGTTTATTGATCTGCTTGGTGCTTATAAAAGAGATGAGCTAGAACTAGACAAAACAACGAAAGATATTTTTGAAAGTTGTTTTTTGTGTACTTCTTGTACTGATGTTTGTCCAAATTCACTTCCTACTGATACCATAATAGAACAAATAAGATTTGATATAGCCAAAAAATTTGGAATTGCTTGGTATAAAAAAGCATTTTTTTGGCTTTTAAGAAATCGTAAGATTATGGATATTATGGCAAAAATGGGCTGGGTATTTCAAACTTGCGGATTAAAAATAAATCATAAAAATCAAAGTTCAAAATTTAGAATAAATTTGCCAATTGAAATGATAAAAGATAGAACTTTGCCATTTGCAGATCGTAAGTCATTTTTAAATTCTTATCCTGAAAATATTATAAATAATAAACAACAAGTATGCGTTCCCACTCAGGAGAGTGGGAACGAGGATAAAATTGCAGATAGTGAAAAATTATCAAAAGTTGCCATATTTATTGGATGCATTGGCAATTATGCTTACACCAATATAGGGAAAAGCTTATTGTACATATTGGAACAACTAGAAATTGATGCTTTTATTCCTAAAAAACAACTTTGCTGTGGAGCACCTGCATATTTTACTGGGGACTTTAATACTGTAGATTATCTTATTAAGCAAAACATAGAATATTTTGAAACTTTTATAGACGATGTGGATGCTATTATTGTACCAGAGGCTACTTGTAGTGCAATGATAAATACGGATTGGGAACATTTTTTACACGATCAACCAAATTGGCTTAAAAGAGCAAAAAAAATAGCACCTAAAGTAATAATGGCAACAAAATGGTTAAATGACAATACAAAATTAAATGAACTACTTAGCAATAAAAAATCCAAAAATCCAAATCTTAAACTTCCAACTATTACATATCACGATCCTTGTCATGCAAAAAAAATGCAAGGAATATATAAAGAGCCAAGAAATCTCCTAGATAAAAATTATGAAATACATGAAATGAGTGATCCTGCTGCATGCTGCGGATTTGGAGGAGTTACTATGCAAAGTGAAAAATATCATCTCAGCAAAGCTGTTGGAAAAAACAAAGCAAAAATGATAAATGAAACAAATGCGGATATTGTAAGTGCCGAATGTAGTGCTTGTAGAATGCAAATTACTGATAGTTTAGAAAGAACAAATTCTGACATAACATTTAAAAACCCAATAGAATTAATTGCTGAAGCTTTAAAATAATGACTTGGCAACATATTTATTCATCGTTTAATCCAATAGCTTTTCAAGCAGGAAGCATATCTGTTCACTGGTATGGAATAATGTATGCTTTAGCACTTTTGATCGCAATTTTTACAGCACATTGGATAATAAAAAAAGACAAGTTAAATATTTCCAAAGATACACTTGATAGCTACATTTGGTGGGTAGAAATTGGTGTAATATTAGGTGCTAGACTTGGTTATGTATTATTTTATGATACAAATACATATTATTATTTAACTCATCCTTGGCAAATATTTAATCCATTTATAAATGGTGAATATGTTGGCATATCAGGTATGAGTTATCATGGTGCATTGGCTGGGTTTATTATAGCCTCTATTCTTTTTTGTAAAAAAAATAAAATATCTTTTTGGTTTATGGCAGATATTGCTGCACTATCTGTTCCTTTAGGTTATATCTTTGGAAGAATTGGAAATTTTATAAACCAAGAACTTGTAGGAAGAATGACTGATATGCCGTGGGGTATTTTTGTAAATGGAGTTTTACGACACCCTTCAGCTTTATATGAAGCTTTTTTAGAAGGGTTTGTTATCTTTATTATACTTTTTATAATAAGAAAGAAAAAACAATTTGATGGGCAACTAGCTCTTTTATATGTTATGCTTTATTCTATTATGAGAATAATTTCTGAAATTTTTAGACAACCAGATATTCAACTTGGATTTCTAGCAGGAACTTCTTGGCTTACTATGGGAATGCTGATATCAGGAATATTTGCTATATTTTGCACAATACTTTATTTAAAATTATTAAAAATTAAAAAAAACTAATCTTCTTTTTTATATGGATCTTCTATGTATCCGTATTTTATAGCTTCTTCTTCAATTTTATTTTTCAATAAATCTAATCTCCACTTATGCAAAGTGGCAAACTTTTCTATTTCTTCTTCTCTCTCTTTTTCACTACAAAAAATAAAAATTCTTTTTAAAAACAATTTTGGTATTTGAATTGCAATTAATTGAAAATAATTATCTTTACAACTTCTTGAGCAAAAAGCTTTACTCATAGCAATTTTCTTTTTACAGAAAGGACAATGTGACATTTATATATTCCTTAAAATTTATATTTTATTTTCTCTACATATTAATTTATAATATTGAGCATCTGTAACATCATGAAGATACTTTGGATCCGTTTCATGAATGGCAACAATTTCTACTTTCATACCATTTAAAAGCCAACCTTTACTATCGTCTTTAAGTTCTTCTCTTTCAAACATATTTAAAAGCTCTTCTTTTGACACTACTAAATCACTCATATTAAAACTTAATTTATTATATATCCTCTTGATGAAGCATTTTTGAAAATGTCATAATAAGTTTTTACTCTAATTTTACTTACAATATTTCTCATTGTAAAAATACTCATTTTTTTATCTTTCCAAACTGCTTTTTTAATAGCATCATAATCTACTACTTGACCACGATTTTCAATAACTAGTTTTAATAAACCAAATTCAAGCCTAGTTAAGGCAATAACTTTTCCATTTTTATCATAAACTCTATCCCTATAAGAATCATAACAAAAACCTTTTCCCAGCTTTATCTTATCGCTTCTTTTAGTTTGATTTAATGACATAAGAATAGATAATTTTAAATTTATTATATCAAATGGTTTTACTAAAATAGTATAAACATTACTGTTTATTGCATCTAGTACATCCTTTTCATTGTCAGCGTTACTTTGATCAATCACCAAGATTTTTAATGGGGTTGCCTTAAACTTTTCTAATTCAGTAAAAAATTTAGTAAAATTATCACTTTTAGTATCAACAATAACAATATCAAAAGTTGAAATATTGCAAGCCTCTAATGCCTTTTTATTTGAATCAACTATTTCTACTTTTTTCAAATTAACAAAACACTTCCACATGCTATCAACAAAATCATTATCTTGCGAAACAACTAGCAAACTAGCATTTTCACATCTTCTTAACTTTTTAATAGTATTTTTCATAATCTATCTTTCCATTAGGTTTTAATAACATTTTATCAAAAAAAATTATTTTTGTAAAGGGCAAAAATAATTATTTAAGATTTCCCCAATTTTTATCCGCAGAAATGCTTACTTTTAACGGCACTTTTAGAATTTTTATATTTTCCATAATATTTTTTAACTCTTGAATTATTTCATCAATCTTATCTTCTTTTATTTCAAAAATTAGCTCATCATGTATTTGAAGAAGCATTTTAACATCTTCACTGTCCTTATATTTTTCATAAATTTTATTCATTGATAATTTTATTAAATCTGCAGCGCTTCCTTGAAATACAGTATTAACAGCTTCTCTTAAATATGCCGATTTCATCATACCAGTCGCACTTCCAAAATCAAAAAATCTTTTTCTGCCTAATAAAGTTACAACAAATTCATCATCAAGTGCCTTTTTTTCAATAGACTGCAAATAATTTTTAACTGTCGAAAATTTCTCAAAATAACTATCAATATAACTTTTTGCTTCTTTTGTTGGTATTCCTAGAGTTTCTCCTAATTTTCTGCTTCCCATCCCGTAAATTAATCCAAAATTTATAGTCTTTGCAATATGTCTTTTTTCTTTTAATAAATCATTATTGCATTTAATTTCATCTCCAAAAATAGCTATTGCTGTTTGATTGTGAATATCTTGATCATTATTAAAAGCATTTGTTAAAGTTGGGTCACAACTAAAATGTGCCAAAAGCCTAAGTTCTATCTGTGAATAATCAATACCTACTAATTTATATCCATCTTTTGCAACAAAAGCTTCTCTTATTTGTCGCCCTGCTTCACTTCTTACTGGTATATTTTGAAGATTTGGATTTTTACTACTTAATCTTCCTGTTGCTGTTCCTGTTTGCAAAAATGAAGTATGAATTCTATTGTCAGAATTTTTTAATCCCAATTCAAGTAATGGCTCAATATAAGTAGAATGAAGCTTAAATGCTTCTCTATACTCAAGTAATTTTTCAACTACTTGATGCTTGTCTTTTAATTTTAATAAAACAGCTTCATTTGTACTATATCCTGTTTTAGTTTTTTTAGATGAAGGTAATCCTAGGGTTACAAATAGTATTTCACCTAATTGTTTTGGAGAATTAATATTAAATTGAGTTCCGCACATCTCATAAATTTTTTTAGTCAAAATATCTAAATTTATTTTACTTTTTTCTTTTAAATTTTTTAAAAATTCAACATCTACTTTAATGCCATTGTTTTCAATATAATTTAAAACAAAAACAAAAGGAAATTCTACACTAAAAGCAATATCCAAAAGTTTTTCATTGTCACACTTAAATTCTTCTAAAAATTTATTATAAAGTTTAAAAGTCATCCATGCATCTTCTCCAGCATATTCGCAAGCTTTTTGAATATCTACATTAGAAAAATTTTCACCTTTTTTAACAACATCTTTAAAAGCTATCATTTTATGATCAAAATATTTATCAGAAAGCTTATCAAGTCCTACTGGCTTATCGCTATTTAAAAGCCAAGCCAAAATCATAGTGTCAGCGTATAATTTTAACTCTATATCAAAATTATTTTTAATAATCTCATAATCATATTTAAAATTTTGCAATACTAGTTTTTTAGTATTTAAAATCTCGACTGCTTTTTTTGCATTTTTTTTATCTATTTGACTAATAACTCCTAAATAAAAATGTCCTATTGGTACATAATAAGCCTTATTGTTATTAAAACAAAAAGAAAAGCCAACTATATCAGCTTTTTTCGCATCTAAACCTGTAGTCTCAGTATCAAATGCAACGATACTATCATTTGAAATATTATTAATTACCTCAAAAAGTTTTTTTTCATCATTTAGCAATATATATTTTGGAATTAAAAGCTTATTAGTAGTCAAAGATTGCTGTTTATAATCTTTTGGCAATACTGTTTTATAGCTAGTACCCTCTTTATGCACTCTTTGTATAATTCTATCCAAATCATAACTTATTAAAGTATTTGCTATTTTTAATATTGGATTTTCTTGCGGAAGTTCTAACTCATCCAAAGAATGTAAAGCATGAGCATTATTATGCAATGTCACAAGTTCTTTACTAATAAATGCCAAATCTTTACTCTCCACTAATAATTTTTGCCATCGTGGTTTTTCTATATTTTCTATATTTTTATAAATTTCATCCAAAGTTCCAAATTGCTTTATCAAAGCTTCGGCAGTTTTAGCCCCTACTCCTTTAACTCCAGGAACATTATCTGCACTATCTCCTAAAAGTGACTGATAATCTGTGAACTGACAAGGATAAACTCCATATTTTTCATAACACATATCAACTGTAATTTCTTGTTTTTTCATTGGATCAAACATCGATATACCATCATCAATCAATTGATACAAATCTTTATCATGACTTACTACTCTGATATTAAGTCCTTGTTTTTTGCCTTCATATGCCAACGAAGCAATAATATCATCTGCTTCATAGCCTATTTTTTTAGCGCTAGCAAATCCCATTTTTTCTATAAAATCAATAGCTACAGGTAATTGTGCCAGCAAATCTTCTGGAACATCTGGGCGATGTGATTTATATTCTGAATACAATTTGTTTCTAAAAGTATCACCTTTACTATCAAGTGCAAAAACCAAATAGTCAGTATCGAAGTCTTTTCCAATATTTGCAATAAAATTCATAAAGCCCGTAAGCATACCAGTGGGGAAACCTGTCTTGGATTTTAACGGAGGAAGTGCATAATAACTTCTAAATAAAAATCCAAATGTATCAATAATAGTGAGTGTTTTTTTCATTTTGTTATGTTATAATAATTTTGCTTAAAAATTTAAAGTACAAAATAATATTTTAATCTTAGGAAAATTGAGTATATGACAAACGAAAAAGATATAAAAACAATACAAAAAGAAAGTAATGTATTAAAAGAAATAATAAATAATTCATGGAATGGTATTGGTATTATAAATTTAGAATTTTCTTTTCTTTATTCCAATATTGCATTTTCTCCGATTCTTGGATATTCTCGTGCAGAATTAAAAAAACTTAATTTTATAGATTTGATTACAGATGAATACAAAGAAGATTTTAAACAAATAGTATCAAAAAACTTTGAAGACAAATATACAAACAATTTACAACTATCTTGTAAAAGAAAAGATGGGGCGTTGGTTTATCTTAATGTAACAGTTAGTGTAATGGAAAGCAAAAGACATATCATCTTAGATGTAAATGATATAACTCAAACAATTTCAGAACAACAAATTATTCAAAAGTATTTAGTTCAAATTCAAGTAGATTTAGATAAAAATATTGTTATGGCAAGTGATGCGTATTGTAGGCTTAGCGGATATAAAGAATCAGAATTGATTGGTAAACCATACACAGCAAAACAGAAAAATAAAGAATCTATTCAATGGGAAGAAATAAAAGATGACAATGAATTCTCTTGTGTAATTTTAGATAAAACTAAAGAAAAATCTAATTTTTGGATTGAAAGTATTATTAAGCCAAAGCACAATAAATATGGCGATATTCTAGGATATACTATTGTTATGTTTGACATAACAAATGAAATGTCTTTAGAAAAAAATAAATTAATTTTACAAGAACAAATTACTGATCGCGAAGAAAAACTGAACATTATGACAGACACTATGAAGCTAATTGCTCATGAATGGAGACAACCATTAAATGCAATATCATTGGAAATTCAAAATCTAATAGTGAGTCATCAATTGGGAGAAAAATTAACTGAAGAAAAAACAATGGATGAACTTTCTTCTGTAACAAAAAAAATAGAAGATTTATCAAAGATTATAAATAATTTTCAAAATATTATAGAAATTACAGAAAAAAAAGTTGAGACAAATACAAAATCTATTATAAGCAAAGCATTAGACTATTCTACAATTGACGAGTCAGCAGTTGAATGCAAAAGAGAACAAACTAATTATTTTTTTACATATATGAATGATTTATCAAAATCAATAAGTCATATTTTGGATAATGCAAAAGAATTCAATGACAAATCAGATGCTAAAGATAAAAAAATACTTGTAAATACTTATGCGAAAAAGAATAATATAATTTTTGAAATAAGTAACAATGGAGGGCATATTCCTTCAGATATAATTTCTAATATTTTTACACCATACTTTAGCACAAAAGATTTAAAAAACGGTGTTGGGCTAAGTCTTTATAAATGTAAAACGATTGTAGAGCTTCATCTAAAAGGAACAATTGAAGCTTTCAATTTACCTGATGATTTTGTAATGTTTAAAATAACCCTTCCAAAGGATTCAGAATGATAATAATACCAGCAAGATTAAACAGTAGTAGATTTGAAAATAAAATATTAGTTGATGTGCTTGGGCTTCCGATGGTTATAAGAACGGCATTACAAGTTAAAGATATTGATGATGTAGTAATTGCCACAGATTCATCAGAAGTAATAGAACTGGCAAAAAAATACAGTATTAAAGCGATATTAACCTCAAAAGACCATCAAAGCGGAACTGACAGGATAAATGAAGCTGTAAATATTTTAAAATTAGAAGATGATGAAATAGTCATAAATGTACAAGCTGATGAACCATTTATCGAACCAGAGGTTGTAAAAGCAGTTATTGATAAGATTAGATTACTCTCTTCGGACTTTAAAATGGTTAGTTGCTACAAAGAAATAAATTCAGATTTAGCAGATGATCCAAATCATGTAAAAGTGGTATTAAACAATCATAATGAAGCAATTTATTTTTCAAGGAGTAAAGTTCCATATCACAGAGATCATTATGAAAATTCATTATATAATGGACATTTAGGAATTTATGGTTTTACAAAAAAAAGTTTAAATCAATTTTGTTTATTTGGGCAATCTTCTTTAGAAAATATTGAAAAACTAGAACAACTAAGAGCAATAGCACAAGGACATAAAATATCAATGGTAAAAGTAAAATCAAAAAGTTTTGGTATCGATACCCAATCTGACTTAAAAAATGCAATTAAACTTTTTAAATAACAAAAAGATATAATCATATATGCTTAAAAAAATACTCAAAGAAATAGTTGTTTTATATGTGGAAGATGAAGATGATGTAAGAAGTTTTACAGCAAAAACTTTATCTGACTTGGTTAAAAAAGTAGAGTGTGCTTCAGATGGACTGTCAGGTCTTAAAATTTTTAAAGAATATTTTCAAAACCCAAAATTAAGAAATTTTGATGTTATTATAACAGATATAAATATGCCAAAAATGAATGGTCTTGAAATGTTATCAGCAATAAAAGAAATAGATCCTTCTGTGCCAATGATTGTTACAACAGCATATAGTGATATGGATTTTCTAAAACAAGCTATAGAAATAGGTGTAACAGGCTATGTTATGAAGCCAATAGAACTCAATAAACTCTTAGATAATATTGTGGTTGCTACAGAGTCTAGAATTTTAAAACAACAATTAGAGGCTAGAGTAAATAAACAAACTGCTGAAATTAGATCAATTTTGGATTCTCAAGATAGTATTATAATTGTTACTGATGGTAAAAAAATAGCATATGCAAATCAATCGCTATTTAATTTTTTTAATGTAACTTCGATAAAAAATTTTATCGAAAATTTTGGTTGTATTTGTAAACATTTTGTTAATTATCAAGATTATTTTAATTTAGATGAATCAAGTAAAAATGAAGACTGGATAAAAATCATCAAAGAACTTCCAAAAGAAAAACAAATAGTAAAATTAAAAAATTTAGATAAAAAAGAAAGTATTTTTCAAATTAAGATTAAAGAAACTTTTTTTAATGATTCTGGGCATGAATATATAATAACCCTAAATGATATAACACAAATATACGAACAATCGAAGAAATTAGAATATCAAGCGACTCATGATAATTTAACGAAACTATATAATAGGCAAAAGTTTAATAATGAATTAGACAAAGAGATTAAAAGAGAAATTCGATACAAGCGAAATTTATCAATTATTATGATTGATATTGACTATTTTAAGCGCGTTAATGATACTTATGGACATGATATTGGAGATGAAGTATTAATTTCTATATCTTCTTTAGCAAAAAAGGGCATAAGAAATACTGATTTTTTAGCAAGATGGGGTGGCGAAGAATTTATGATTTTACTTCCCGAAACATCACTTAAAGATGCACAAAATGTAGCAGAAAAAATAAGACTTTCTATTGACAATACATGCTTAATTGCTACTAAAAGTTATCATATCACAGCAAGTTTTGGCGTAACTATTTTTAACAAAGAAGATGATAAATTAACATTTATAAAAAGAGTAGATGAAGCTTTATATGATGCCAAAGATAAAGGAAGAAACATAGTATGCATAAAATAACTCAAATTATGCAATAAAAATTTGAGTTAAAAACTAAAATCTTCTCCAAGATAATGTTCTTTTACTAAGTTATTGATTTTTACATCCTCTGCAGTTCCAGAAGCTAAAACACTTCCTGTTTTCATCACATAAGCCCTATCGCATATTTGCAAAGTTTCTCTAACATTATGATCTGTTATCAATACACCAATATCTCTTTTTACAAGTTGTGCAACTATATTTTGGATATCTTTAACTGCAATTGGATCAACGCCAGCAAAAGGTTCATCAAGAAGTAAAAATTTTGGCTCACTAACTAAGGCACGAGCTATTTCTGTTCTTCGTCGTTCACCTCCACTTAAACTTATACCTTTTCTGCTTCTAATTGGCTCTATATTAAATATTTCCAATAATTCTTCAACTTTGTCAAATCTATCTTTTTTATTATCTATTGATATCTCCGCTGCAAGCATAAGATTATCTTCTACACTTAAATCTCTAAAAATAGAAGATTCTTGTGGCAAATATCCAATACCTTTTAATGCTCTTTTATGTAGCGATAAATTTGTAATATCCTTACCATCCAAAAGTATTGTTCCGCCAGATGGTTCTATAAGTCCGCAAATAGTATAAAAACTAGTAGTTTTCCCTGCTCCATTAGGACCCAATAAGCCAATGATCTCGCCACTATTTACTTCCAAACTTATACCGTGAAGTATTGGTGTATTTTTTATTGTTTTTGTTATATTTTTTGCTTCTAATTTATGCATTATTAGTATATTAATAAATCAAATTTTATTGATCTATAGTATATTTCCTTTTATCTTTTAATTTTTTTATCTTAATAGTCAAAACATTAAAACCATATTTTAATAAAATATCTTTTAATTTCTCATCTCCCCACTCAACAAAATGAACTCCCTCTTTTTCAAATTCTTCCAAAAGACCAAGCGATATAAATTTATCCAATGTTTTGTTATAAATATCATAATGAAAAATATTATCACCATAAACAGTTTGCAATGAAAAAGTAGGACTAGTTACAATATCTTGACATCCAATACTTTTTACATATTCTTTTACAAAAGTTGTTTTCCCACTTGCTAAATCACCTTGCAACAAAACAATGATATTTAAAGTATTAATCTTAATCTTAATTTTATCAACAACTTCACAAAGCCTATTAAGCTCTACTTCATAATTTTCAGATTTTAACGCCAAACTTTAAAATCTATATAAAGGAATTTGAAATTTTAATAATTTCTTCTAATTTTTCAATAGCCTTACCGCTATCTATAACATCTCTAGCCATAGCAATACCCTCTTCTGTTGAATTTACTTTTCCATCAACCAAAAGAGCTACACCTGCATTTAAAAGTACAATGTCTTTTTTAGCACCTAGAATAGTTCCATCTAAAATTCCTCTTGTAGTTTGTGCATTTTGTTTAGCATCTCCACCTTCTATATCACTTTTTGGATATAAATCAAATCCATATTCTCTAGGATCAATTGTAAATTCATTTATTCGTCCTCTTTCAACAAAAGCACAATATGTAATATCACTTATACTTAACTCATCCATACCATCTGCACTACTTACTACCATTGCTCTTTTTGTATTTAATTTTGTTAAAGCCTGAGCAATTTTTAATACATATTCTTTATCAAATACTCCAATAAGTTGTTTATGTACACTTGCTGGATTTGACAAAGGCCCTAAAATATTAAAAATAGTTCTATGACTGATTGATTTTCTAATAGGCATTATATGTTTCATAGCAGGATGATGATTAACTGCAAACATAAAAACAAATCCACACTTTTCTAACATTTCTATTTGTTTTGGAACTGTCAGCGTTAAATTTATACCCAAAGCTTCAAGCATATCAGCACTGCCACTACTACTTGTTATACTTCTGTTGCCATGCTTTGCTACTTTGCTTCCACAAGCTGTTATTAAAATTGAAACTGTTGTAGAAATATTAAAACTATTACTCTTATCTCCGCCAGTACCACAATTATCTATCAATTGTTCTTGTAAATTTTGAGGCAAATTCAAGCATATCATATGTCCTCTCATGGCAGCTGCTGCTGAAGCTATATCATCTGCAGTTTCACCATGATTATATATATCAATCAAATATTTTTTTGTGTCTTCAGCAGATAGTCTATTTTCGAAAATATCATCAAACTTTAATCTTGCTCTACTAAACATCTATTTCTCCTAATTTTTGTACATATTCACTTTGTTTTGATTTTTGTGTTGATTTTGTAGTAGGAATTTGTAGCACTTTAAAAGTGTCAATATATTCAAGATATCTAATCTCAATTATATCATCTACTCTAATTTCTTTTGCTTTTTTACAAGACTGTCCATTTATAAAAACTACTTTATGTGACAACATGTCTTCTGCAACCGATCTTCTTTTTGTAATATTTGTTGCATTTAAAAATTTATCTATTCTCATAATAAAAGATTATATCAAATAAATAATTATATTTTAATTATTTTAAAACTAAAAACTAAAAACAATAAATAATTATTTTTTAATACTAGCTTTAGTACAATCTAAAAAAAATAACGAAGGAATCATATGTTAAAAGAAAAATATTCACCCCTATATTTTCTATTAAGTCTTGGAGCTGGAGGTTTATCGGTTTCATTTTATATGTATTTAATGTTTTTAATACCACACGAGGGCGTACCAATAACTACATTTGATTTTGCATATCCTATTCTTTTAAAAGGAAATTGGCTGTCTTTTGCTACTGCCTTTTCTATGGTTTTTATAATTGGATTTGCATTTTTGCATTTTAAATTACTTATTTGGAATATAAAACAATATAATGCTTTTAAACAAACAGACTTTTTTAAATCTTTTAAAAACAGTAATGATGAAGTTACATTAATGGCATTACCATTAACATATACCATGACGATTAATGTTTGTTTTGTTTTAGGTGCATTATTTGTTCCAGGACTTTGGAGTGTTGTTGAATATTTATTTCCTATCGCACTTTTAGGATTTGCAGCCGTTGGATACTATGGGATAAAAATATTTATGGAATATTTTTCACGACTTTTAGTGACTGGTAATTTTGATTGTACAACAAGTAATAATCTTTCTCAAATGATTTCAATATTTGCTTTTTCTATGATTGCTGTTGGTTTTGCATCTCCGGGTGCTATGAGTCATCATATGGAAATAAATGCCATAGGTATTTTTGGTGCAATTTTCTTTTGTGCAATTGCAATTTTATTACTTTTGATTAAATTAATTTTAGGCTTTAAAAATATGTTTGAACATGGTATTGGCAGTGAGCCTAGCCCATCTTTATGGATTATTATTCCTATTTTAACACTTTTAGGTATTACTCTTATTAGAATTAATTTTGGTTTAGAACATCAATTCAATCAAACTTCAAATAATTCTTCACTATTTACCCTTACAAGTTTTATCGTTGCACTACAAATAATATTTGGAATTTTAGGTTTTAAAGTAATGAAAAAACTTAATTATTTTGAAGAATTTATTCAAACAGATAAAAAATCAGCCACATCATTTGCTTTGATTTGTCCAGGTGTTGCTTTTTTTGTATTTGGAATATTTTTTATAAATTTTGGATTAAATTTTAATGGCATTATTGATAAATATTCTTTTGCTTATTTTTTATTCCATATCCCCTTTATGTTTGTGCATTATAAAACAGTTATTTACTTTTTTAAACTCAAAAATAAATTTTCACTTTAAAACTTCAATATTTATATAAAGACGATGAAAATATTTAAGTTATAGTTGTAGATTAAAAGAGAAAAAAGAATCTTGATTATTAGATTTAATTAATTTTAAGAATAAGGAGAAAATTGATAGAAATTTAGATAAATAATTGGCAAAAAGTAGTGTTGGTTTAAGTTTCAGAGTGTAGCAATTTTAGATTTTTATCTGCCCATTTTTAGAGTTCGCTTGACAATAATAAACAAGATACCAAACATTTTAATAAACATCACAAAGCCTTATTTTTTAATATATTCTATCCTCATTTATCTTAATGCAAAAAATTTACAAAATAGACTTCTTCCAACGATTTAAAAAATCGCTTCTTTTATAAACTTTAGCACCCAAATCAATTTTATACTTTAAGCACGCATGTCCCAAATTCCAAAAATCATAATTATTTTTTTGTAAATATTGAGCAAGTAAAACCAACTGTAATTTTCCCCAATTATCATATTTTTTATTTCTTTTGAAAAATCCAGTAAGACTTGTGTATGTTTTCCCTATTTTATACCCTATCTCTCCAGCTATTAATTTATCGGCTTCTTTATCAAATAGCTCTACGCTTAAAAGCTCAAAATTCTCATCCTTGTCATAATCTTTGAGCTTTATAAGCATTTGCCTATATTCTTCAATTATCCATGACTCTTTATGATATTTTTCTATATTGTCCAACACTTTTTCTAAATTACGATTTATTAAAAGATCATAATTTTTTTGAGCTAATAATTTTTTTACCTTTTTGGATATATGCAAATCTTTAAAATCTAAAATAGCGTATTCGCACTGTATTTCAGGAAGTAGCAAAGGAACTTTTTTATAAATCATTGTAGTTGATATAAAACCAGCTTGTGCCAATTTGATATAAAATTCTGGTGAAAAATCATCACTACAATAATAATCAAGCTCCATATTTGGATAAATATAATTCTCTAAAAGCTGTTTATCTAGTATATCTTTAAGGCTTATGCTATAAATTTTATTACCTCGGCTAAAGATTTTTATACATTATTTGCGACATATCAACATATTTGTAATCTTGCGAATATGAGGCACTATTATAAGAATTGTAGGAAAAGCTACAATAAAAGATTTCCAATATGCACTTAACCAAAAAAATACAAAATTATCAGTAAAGCCCAGATTTATCAAAGTAATTATAAAACTCATAAATCCAGACATAAATAATGACATTAAAAATGAAAATAATAATATTTCGTATTTTTTACTTATCATTTTCAAAAATTCTTTGAAGTGTTGATTTTGCTAAATATCTACCATAATAAGCACTAAAATAATTTTGTTTTGATTTTGTTAATAAATAATTAGCATCTATCAAATCTGCATTTGTAGAAATACCTTCTAAAACTTTATTTTTTACTATATCATAATTCATTTTTGCTTGCTCTTTTGCTTTTGTTGCTGTTTTATAATTCAACTTTGAAACAATTAGTTCTTCTATAGCTTCCTCATATTGAAGCTTGATTTGGAGTTTCAAATCTTCAAGTTTCATTTTTGCTTGTTTGATTTTTTTATTATAAATCAAAATTTCTAATTTATCTTTTTCTCCATTGTACAAATTCCAATTTAATGCAACAGTTCCTATGTTTTGAGAGTTTGGATAACCAGCTCTTCCGCTTGGCATCAAATCATCTCCATATTTATTGTAGCTAAATTTTGCATCAACTTTTGGATAATAACTACCCTTAGACACCTTTGATTTACTTGCATAATTTTTCACAAGTTCTTCTGTTGCTTTTATTTCACTTCTGTTATTTAGTAATTTTTCATCAAAATTAAGCTCAAAAACATCATTTTTTTCCAATTCTTCTATTGGTTCATTTTCATTCATTTCTCCGCCTAAAACATTTTTTAATTGTTTTTTGGCAATTTTTTGTGAACTTTTTGCTTTTTGATAATTTTGTTTTGCTTGAAGCATTTCAACTTCAACTTGCAATAACTCATTTTGTGCAATAAGCCCTTGTTTTAAGTAATTTTGAGAATCAAAATATTGTTTTTCATAAAGCTTTAATGCTTCTTTTAAAGTTTGTGTATTTTTTTGCTTTGATAGATATGTTATGTATTTATTTTTTACATCCAAAACCAAATCTTGTTTAAAAGCATTTAGAGTAAATTTTGAAGAATTATATAAAAATTTACTCGCATCTATATTAAACTTATCCGCAAAACCATTGAATAGATTATAAGAAATATTTGTACTTAAACTTGAATCGTTATCAATCTGACCAACAATTATTTTATTTCTATCACTATAATTATAACTTAAATCAATTTTTGGACGATACAAAGACTTAGTAGAATCAAATGCCAGTTTTGATTCTTCTGTGATGTATTGTTGTTGTTTTAGGCTAAAATTATTTTTAAGTGCTATTTCTATAGCACCATTTACATCAATAGCATAAACATTTATAGCTGTAATTACTAAAAATCCTATTATTTTATTCTTCATTATTTTTTACCTCTTTTTTTCTTTTAGTTGCCTCTTGCAATTTAATAAAAAACATTAAAAGTGCTGGTGTAACAAAAATAGTAAATATAGTTGAAAATGCTAAACCACCAGTAATAACAGAACCTAAACCTCTATAAAATTCACTTCCAGGACCTGGGATTAAAACCAAAGGCAACATTCCAAAAATAGAAGTTAAAGAACTCATATAAATTGGTCTTATTCTTGTCCTTGTAGCTTCAATTACTGCTTCTTTATGTTCCATATTTTCATTTCTTATATAATTTAAACTTTGATGAACTATTAAAATCGCATTATTTACAACGATTCCAACTAATATAATAAACCCAAGCATAGTAAGCACATCCAGTGGTTGCATCGCAACAAATTTATTTGTAAGTGCCAATCCTATAAATCCACCAGCAGTTGCTAAAGGAACTGTAAATAAAATAACTATTGGATATAAAAAATTTCCAAACAAAGCAGCCATAAGTAGATATATAATTATTAAAGCTAAAACAAAATTCATACTTAGCATTTGTATTGTTTGAGACAATTTATCAGCAGTTCCTGAGATACCTATTTCAACAGAATCAGATATCATACCTTTTGCTTTCATACCACCTAGCATACCATTGATTTTTTTCATAGCTTCATCAATAGTCATCCCAAATGGCGGAGTTACTTGCAGAGTAATGGTTCTTTTCCCATTTAAGTGTCTAATTTCAGAAATTCCAGCAGTATTCTCATAACTTGCAAGAGAAGACACTAAGACAGTTGAAGAATTAGGCAAAGATAATTGCGAAGACATAATATCTTGCGGTGTTTGTATGGCTTCATCAGAAGCTTTTAAAACCAAATCGATTTTCTTTTTACCGTCTTGTTCAAAATCACCGACTTTTCTACCACTCATTAAAACATCAATTCCAACACCAAATTCAAACGAACTCATATTGGCAGCCTTTAGAGCATCTTGATTTGGTTTAATTCTTACTTCTGGATATATTAACTCAATCGATGGCACAGGTCGCACTTGTGAGCCTTTTATTGAACCCATTGTTGCACCAAAAAGCTGTGCTCCAACATTTGCAATATCTTCAATTTTTTCACCGCTTATATCTATATCTACACTTTTTCCTTTTCCTACTCCCTCATCAAATATTCCAGATTGAAGAGATACACCAAAAACCGATGGCATAGAATTAACTATAGGTCTAAACATAGGGATTAATTCTTTTGCTCTACTTTCATGCATAGAAGTACCACCAAATAAATTAAAATCACCAAAAGAAACATAAAACGCTCTATTTAGTCCAGGAACTCCATTCACATCTTTATTTATATGTGGCTTTATTTTGTTCATCAAATATGCACCCATTTCATATCTTTCTTTATAAGAAAGTCCTGGTGGAGCTATCAAAATATTAAAAACTAAGTTTTTATTTCCTTGTGGCAAATAATCAAGTTTTGGAAATAAAACATAAATAATACCAACAGAAAAAACTGCCAAAGATACAATAGTCATAATTTTTGTAAATATATTTTTTAAAGAAAGTTTTACAAAAAACATTATGAGACTTACCATCTTATTACCAAAAGTAGCAATTGCTCCTGCCTCTTTTGGTTCTTTTTTTGACATACTAGCAAGTTTTTTCCAAAGCATTGGAATAACTGCAATCGAAACAAACAAAGAAAAAGTAACAGCAGATGTTACTGCTATAGCTATATCTTTAAACAATTGTCCAGCTTCATCTTGCAAAAATACAATTGGCAAAAATACAGCAATTGTTGTTAAAGCACTTGCTATCAAAGCTCCCCAAACTTCACTAGCACCCAAATACGCAGCTCTTGCTACATTCATCCCTTCTTTTCTATGCCTATCAATATTTTCCAACACCACAATAGCAGAATCGACAAGCATACCAACAGCAAAGGAAATTCCTGCTAAAGAAATAGTGTTTAAACTTCGTCCAGTCCAATCCAAAATCACAAAAGTACCAATAATAGAAATAGGAATAGCGATAGAAATTACAGCAGTAGGAGAAGCTGATCTTAAAAATATAATCAACATCATAACTGCCAAAATAGCACCAATTGCGATATTTTTTTGTACCAAATCAACAGAACCAATGATATAAGGTCTTTGATCATAAAGCCACTGAATTTTCAGACTTTTTTCTTTCAAAATTCCCGCATTTAAGTCATTTACAATTTTTTCAACATCGTTTGTTAGTTTTACAATATTTACAGATGAACTTGGCTGAACACCTAAAAAAATTCCATCTTTTCCCAAAAACATAGCTACAGAACTTGGAGTTTGATATCCAAAATTTACTTTTGCAATATCTGAAACTTTTACTCTTTGCTCTCTATTTGATACCAATATCAAATCTTCAATATCTTTTATACTTGCAAACTTATGCACAGTTCTTATTCTATAAGCTCTTCTTTCAAGATTTAAAATACCTGCTGCAACATCTACATTTTCACCTTGTAAAATTTGAATTACTTGATTTATTGTCAAACCATAAGAAGCTAGCCTATTCGTATCGAAAACAATTTCCATTTGCTCTTTTCTTCCGCCACCTCCCATAGTTCCAGAAACTCCATCAACCCTTTTAATTGCTGGTTTTATTTCATCATCAAAAAAAGTTTTATATTCATCAATATGTCTTTTGTTGCCCTCCAAAGTCTGAAGCATCATCCATACAACTGGATTAGCCGTAGCTGTTTCAATTATCGGCTCTTCTACATCATCTGGATAATCACTAACTTCATTTAGTTTATTTGAAACATCTTGCAAAGATGCTCTTAGATCTGTACCCAATTTAAAAGTCAAAGTTATCTCTGAATAATTATCTTTTGAAGAAGATTCATATTTTATTAAATTGTTTAAAGATTTTAAAGCATCCTCTTGCTCCTCAATTATTTCTCTTTCAATCTCATAAGGAGTAGCACCTGGCCAAAAAGTAGTAACCTTAATCTCAGGTTTTGTAACAGATGGCGTTAGCTGATAAGGCAGTTTATCTAGTGATAAAAAGCCAAACATCAGAACTATTAACACAGAAACGATTATCGTAACTGGGTTTTTAATAGAAAATTTAATCAAATCCATAATTTACCTTATTTATTTATTATTTTAACTGGCGAGTTTGGGAAAATTCTTTCATTTCCTTTAGTAACAATTTTCATACCACTTTTAAGTCCATTTGCAGAAATTGCGATAAATTTTCCTTTATAGCCAACAACTTTCACAGGCATCATAATTGCTATTGATTTATCGTTTATTGTAAATATTACATTTTGTCCAAATCTTTTTATTACAGCATCTCTTGGAACAATTAAACTTTTTACTTTTTTGTTTCTAGGAAGTTTTATTTTTGCTTCCATTCCATCGTATAAAAAATCATTATTTACTTTTGCTTTAAATTTCACAGGATATGTTCTAGTTCTTTTATCTCCCTTTGCGATTGAAGCATAAAGTTTAGAGCTTATTTTTTTTGCACCCAAATCTATTTTATAATTTTCTTTTTTACTTAATTTATAAAGATATGAAGTTGGCAAATTAAAAATCAAATCAATATTTTTAGTATCGACCAAAGTTGCGATAGAATTTCCTATATTTAGCCATTGGCTTATTTCAGTATTTTTTTCAACAACAACGCCATCAAATGGTGCTTTTATTGTTTTTTTCTTTTTTTGTATTAAAAGTTCATCCAAACTTGCTCTTAAAGAATTCAAATTTTGTTTTGCAGAATTTGCTTTAAAAAAACTATCATCATATATTTTTTGAGAAATTGATTTTTTAGCAATAAGCCCTTTGTATCTATCGTGATCTTTTGTAGCATTTTCCAAATTTATTTTTGCTATTTCAAGTAAAGCTTTTGCGGATTTGATTTTTGAATCCAATATATCAGAATCAATTTTTACCAAAATATCACCTTTCTTAATCACATCCCCTGCTTCAAAATTTATTTCTATAACTGCACCACTACTTTGTGAAGCTATTTTTGAATTTTTTGAAAACTTAACAGTTCCTATAAATTCTTCAAGTGGATTTATAGTACCTTTCTTAACAATCGAAGTATTTACTAGTGAAACTTGTCCTCCCATAGCAAAACCAACTATTGCCAAACTTACTAAAACTAAAAATTTTTTTATCATTATTTCTCCTCAATTAATTCAAATAAAGCATCGACATAATCATCGATTTCTTTTTTAACATCTTTTATTGTATTTGTTGTGCTACTAGCAATAAATACGCCCTCCCCTAATACAAACAAACCTTTTGAAAGCTTTCTTGCAATAGGTTTGATTTCACATTTTTTTATTCCATCTTCAATAATATCTTCTAACCAAGCATAATAATTTTCAAAACAACATGTTTGATACTCAATCATCTCTTCATTTGGATCAATCAAAGAAATTGATACAAATTCTTTATATAATTGTCTTAAGTCATCATCTTCTTTATCATAAAAAAAACTAAAAAATACTTTAATTTTATTTTTTATAGAATCTGCTTTTTCTATTTTTTCTTGCTTTATTACATCGTGTTCTTGTGTTAAAATATTTACAATTTCAAAAACAATATCTTCTTTATTTTTAAAATAATCATAAAGAGTACCTTTTCCCACACCTGCTTCTTTAGCAAGCAATGAAATTGTTAAATTTTTTATCCCTTTTTGAAGAAAAAGATTTTTACAACTAAGTGCTATATCTTTTCTTTTCTGTTTTTTATCTACAATTATTGCCAAACAAAACTCCTTATTTTAATAAATGACTGACTGTCGGTCGTTCATTTTGAAATAATAAAACTTTTTCACTTAAACTCATATTAAAAATTTAAAATAATTTAATTTTTTTTTGATAATTATGTTTGTGTTTGATATACTACAAAAATTTAACTTTTAGGAAAAAAATGAAAAAAATTATTTTTATAACAATATTTCTATCTTTATTTGTACAAGCAAAAGAAACAACAAAGTCTTTGTATTCAAGATTAGGCGGTTATGACGCTATTACTGCGGTATCTAAAGATTTTCATATTAGACTTAAAGCTGATCCTCAACTTGGTCGTTTTTGGGCATATAGAGGTACAGATGGACTAGATCGTGAACTACAATTACTAATTGATTATGTTTGCGCAAAGACAGGTGGTCCAACTTTTTATACTGGTAGAGATATGCCCACAACGCACATAGGAATGAAAATAAGCCAAAGTGATTGGAAGATTTTTATGACTCTTTTCAAAGACACTTTGAAAAAATTTAAAGTTGCCAAGCAAGAAAAAGATGAAGTTATTGAGTTTATTGAAAGTTTAAAAACAAGTATGGTGGAACTATAATATCTACTATATTTTATAATTATTTTCCAACTTCAAGAATATCATTGCTGTCATAACAGCATCATTTATTGCATTATGCTTTTCTCGTTCCCATTCTCCTGAATGGGAATGCAGACTAAAATAATGACACAAAGATACACACCCTCAATGAAGATATTGGGTACGAACAAAACAAACTCTTAAAGATATATTTATATCTAATTTGATATAATTCAAATATGGAATGGAAAGTTAAATTTTATAAAACTCAAGACAATAAATCACCAGTTGAAGATTGGTTAAAAATTTTAGATATAAAAACACAATCTAAAATTATTAGAAATCTTACTTTATTGGAAAAGTTTAATTTAAATTTAAAACAACCGTATGTTAAACCACTAGAAAATAAATTATATGAAATCAGAACAAAAGATACAAAAGGTATTTATAGAATAATTTATTTTGCCAATACTGGCAAACAATTTATTATGCTAAATGGTTTTACAAAAAAAACTCAAAAAACACCTGTAAAAGAAATTGAGTTAGCAAAACAAAGAATGAAGGAATTTATAAATGAGTGATTTACAAAAATTAATTAAAAATAATCTTAAAAATGAAGAATTTAAAAAAGAGTGGGATAATTTAGAATTGAGATATATGATTATTGAACAATTAATTAAATTAAGAATTGCCTATAATTTAACACAAACTCAACTAGCTAAAAAAATAGGAACAACACAAGCTGTAATTAGTAGAATAGAAAATGGAACTACGAATATAGGTATAGATTTTTTAGACAAGATAGCCCGAGCCTTTAATAAAAAAATAAAGTTTCAAATAGTTTAGATACTAACTTTGCATATTCTAGTGGAACTACAAGTATAAGTTTTATTATATTTTATAATTATTTTCCAACTTCAAGAATATCATTGCTGTCATAACAGCATCATTTATTGCATTATGTTTAGATAGAATTGGCAAAGATAATTTTTTCATAATTGTATTAAATCTTAAATCAATATTTCCCTGAGGAATAGCTTCTATCACTTTATCATAATATAAAGCAGAAACTTCTATTTGTTTATTTGGCAAAGTTATGCCAATTTTTGGTTTGATATATTTATTTATCATAGCTACATCAAATTCTAAGTAATATCCAACCAAAGGACGATTGCCAATAAAATCCAAAAATTCTTCAACTACTTGGTCTATATCTTCTGCATCTGATAAATCGCACTCTCTTATTTGATGAATTTTAATAGATTCTGCTTGTAAATTTGTTTTTGGCTTAATAAATCTTTCAAATTTTTTACTTAAAATTATTTTATTATTTTTTATAACAACCGCACCAATCGAGATAATATCATCTACTTTTGGACTAAGTCCAGTTGTTTCACAATCAAAACATACATATTCATCATTTTTGTTTTGTTCAAAAAGATAAGAATAGTTTCTATCTTTTAATCCTTTTTTATTAAAATATGTTTTGATTTTGTTAAACATTTTTAGCTCAACATATTTAGTTTATAGTGATAGGTTAAAAACTTTTTAAATTTATCAACTATTTTAAAGCTATCTCTTAATAAATCTTTTTCTAGAGTATTTAGGTTGTTAGGATTTATATAATTATTCGGCTCAAGTCCTGAGTCAATTTTTTCAAGTCTAGCTTTTAAACGCAATGTTAATAAAAAATTAAACGCTTCAATAAGCTCACTCGTGGTTTCTCTATCTATTATATCAATATTGTTTAATTCTTTAAGTCTTTCAACTGTATTTGTTGTGCTTACATTGTATTCTAAACCCAAACTTCTCACACCATGAACTATTGCAAAAATACCACCTTTTTTGATATCTAATTCATTTTTATGTTTATCTTTTTTAACAATAAAATTAGCAAACATACTCAAAGGTGTGTCAAAATTTAAAATTGGTTTAGCAAAATGAGAATGGAACGATGGTGCATGATTACAGATACTTTGTAAATATTTTTTTAACTCTTTCAAAAGCTTACCATCTCCACAAACACAAATAGCATCATAGAAAATTGCTAAATTTATAAGATCATCTTGCTTATCAGAATAAACCCAAGAATGAAGTTTTTGTTTAAAATCTTTTAAATTTAATCTCCAAAAAGGATTGTTAACCATAATTTTCCCATCACATTCTGGATATCCAAAATCACAAAGATGATATGAAAAATCAGATGTAAAATTTTCTAGCTCTTCTTGCGAAATATCACAATCATTACTTAAAATCAAAGCATTGTCTTGATCGGTTCTTAAGATTTGTTCGCTTCTTCCTTCGCTTCCCATAATAATCAATGCTGATTTTTCAATAAGCCCTTTTGGTGCTGTAAGTTCAAAAAGTTTATGAAATAATTTACCATTTAACTGACTAATAAGTTTTGATATATACCGAACTTTTACACCTTTTGCGTAAAGTGTTCTAATAACTCTTATAAAATTATTACTTGCTTTTTTAAGCTCTTTAAGCGTTGTTGCGTTATCAAGCTCTAAAGTTACAGAATATGTATGAGAAGCAAAAAAACTTGTCAAAGATATCAGGTCAAGTATGCCTGAAATTTCTGATGTTTTTTCATCCTTTACAATCAATCTTTTTACACCAAACTTATTCATAGTAAGTTGAGCATTAAATAAAAATTCTTCGCTACTAACATAGATCAATTCAAAAGTTGCTATTTTAGATATTGGTTCATCAAAACTCATACGATTTAAGATAATTTTTTCTTTAAAATCAGTGTCAGTAACAATTCCCAAATTTCCTTCTTCATCTTTTATCAACAAAGATGAGCCTTTATTTTCTTTTAATTTACTTGCCGCATTAAAAATAGTTTCATTTGCATCTAAAATAAGAGGTTGTTGCAAATAGGCATCTTTAACCCTTGAAATCATAAAATTTATTAATTCTTTATTTTGTTTATTTGAAAGATTTGTATTTAATTTTTTTGAAATTGTTTGAAAAAAGAAACTCTCTAGCTCATCATGCTTATAAATAAATGATAAGAAAAACTCTCTTGGCAATATATAACAAATAGTTTCCTGTGCTGTTATAAATGTATGCTTTACTTTGTTTTCAATTAAAGAAATAGGATCAAAATATTCATTATGAGAATACACAGAAACAACTTCATCTTCATGTATTTCCTGAACAACACCTTTAATAATAAAGTATAAAAACTCAGGTTTATTTTGACTAGATAAAAGAATTTCATCTTTTTTAAAATAAACAATATCTAACTTTTCAATAACCTCTTCAAGACTGTGCTCATCAAGATTATCAAAAGGAACGATATTTTTAATAAAACTTTTTTGTTCCAAAAGACTCATAAAAATTCCTAATTAAAATATTAATAAATTATATATGTTTAGTATAGCATTAAAATAGCATTTTAGTTTTTATAATTTTAATAATTTTTTATATTGTTCCAAACATTCATTAGATAACTTTTTTGTTTCTTCTATCAAGCCTATCGCATTATTATCAAACAACAAATTAGCAGTTAATGGATTATCTTCATCATATTGTGTTTCTTTTTTGCAAAAACCTTCGCTTATTATTTTTTTATTTTTTACATCTATCAATCTCATTTTTGTAGTTAATGCAATATAATATTTACCAAGTTTAAATTTATAATACATCACTCTCCAACTTGATACATAATTATCAACAATATAATCACTATCCGCAAACATTGAAACAAATTCATCTACTTCATATTTTCGTATATTCTGATTATCTTTCTTATTTAATATTAAATTATACTTTTTAGACATATCTTTATACAAACTCTCACTTAAATAGTTTGAAACAGAAAAATCTCCGTTACTATTATTAAGTGATTCTGACCACTCTCTTCTTTTGTCACTACCTATCTTTGAAAAACTTATTCCAAAAGCTTTTAGTGGTGTGAGTACTTGCAAATTTGATACCCTTGTAGTATATGTTAGTTTTTTATTTTTAAGTTGTTCTGTATTTTTGTTAATTTGTACATTTTTTGTACTTATTACACATCCATTAAATCCTAGCATTATAATTATAGTTACCACTCCGTAAACTAGTTTATTCACTCTTTTTCCTTGTATTTTATTTTTAATAAAAATTATTGAAATTTTAACTATTTTAATCTTTATTTACTCTTTGTTCATTGCAAAATAAAAGCAATTTTCAAAATTTAATTTAACAATACTGTCATTTTAATAATTTACTATTCTATTTACCCATACGCTCTTTTAAAATAGCCATTATCTGTGCCGTAACTGCTGAAAGTTGTGAATTTAAACCAGCTAACTTATCTTGCAACATTTGAGATTGCTCTTCATCTGCATTAGACATTTTTAATGTTAGTTGAGTAATTTGTTTTTGTAATTTTCTTTGTCTTTCATATAACTCATCTAAGATATCTTTTCCACCACCATTTGAAGATTCTTCTATCTGATTATTCCGAATATTTTCATCTTCTGTTATTTCTTGTATTGTTACAACACCGTCTTTATTTTTATCCAAAGAAATATGAAGATTTAATATATCATTTACTGACATAAAATTAGAATTATCTTTTTCTATTATATTTATAAGACCTAAAGGTAGCACATCTCTTGGTTTTAAAATTAAACTACTATGTTCATCTACAATATTTCTTGTGTCCAATGATTCTGCTATAGTAATCATACCATCTTGATTTTTATCTGCATTAGCTACATTTAACCCAGCCAAAACATAATTAGATATTTTTTTCAAATATTCTTCAGCTTTGTTTTTTGCAATCAAAATATTTTCATATTTTTTAAAATCTTGTTTAAATTCATCTTTTAAAGTTTTTAAAATTTCATTTTCTATTGCCATAACTTGATTATTAAATATTACAGCTGTTTTATTAAAATAATGACTTGATTTTTTTGCTTCTTCAAAAAGATCTTTTGAAATATAGATTGTATCTTTATTACTAGATATAGTATTTAATTCATATTGTCCATTTTGTATATTTTCAATTTTCATACAAATCCCCTTTATGCCAAAATCAAATAATAAAATAAAATTATTTTATTTTTATCAATGTAATAAAAAATTTTAACATTTTAACTAAAGTAAGTTTAAAATCTTTTTTGCCAATTTCAAAGCATTACTTCGATGACTAAAATTCTTTTTAATATTATTATCCAATTCACCTAAAGTTTTATCGAATCCATTTGGTATAAACATTGGGTCATATCCAAAACCACCCTCACCTATCTCTTTATCAATCACATTGCCATACATCCATCCGTGAACTGTATAAATTTCATTTTGATAAATTATTGCAATACACGCAGTATAAAAAGCAGATGTTTTTTTAATATTTTTTTCTTTTAATTTTTGAATTAATTTTGCATTATTTTGTTTATCGGCTGCATTGACTCCTGCATATCTTGCACTATAAATATTTGGTTCATTATTTATTTCTGGTACTGATATGCCACTATCATCAGATATTACCAATATATTTTTATTATCTTTTATTTTTTCATAAATAGTTTTTGCTTTAATTATAGCATTTTCTTTAAAACTATTTCCATCTTCAATTATTTCAATATCTCCAGTTACTTCTTTAAACGGTATCACTTCATCATTTGGAAGCAATACTTGAAATTCTTTTATTTTTCCTTTATTTCCAGATGCTATTATTATTTTCATATTTATTTTTACCTTTTTATTGTACAATCGCATATATTTTAACATACGGAGTATTAAATGTTCAAATCAATTGCACCATTGAGCGCCATTATTTCTTTTAGATTTTTAGGACTTTTTATTGTATTGCCTGTTATTTCGGTATATGCTTTAAGTCTTCCAAATTCAACACCAGCTTTAGTTGGAATAGTAATCGGCGGATATGCAATTACTCAGATGATATTTCAAGTACCTTTTGGAATTATGAGTGATAAACTTGGTAGAAAAACTACAATTGTTATTGGGCTTTTAATTTTTGCAGCAGGTTCAATTGTCTGTGCTTTCTCTGATAATATCTTGATACTTCTTATTGGAAGATTTTTACAAGGTGCAGGAGCTATTGGAGCAGTGGTTACAGCGATGATAAGTGATTT
>JAOZVJ010000124.1 GCA_029938215.1 Arcobacteraceae bacterium
CTTCCAGTTTTAGGGTTTGGCATTAAACCTTTTGGCCCTAAAATTCGACCAATTTTACCAACTAATCCCATTGTGTCTGGAGTAGCTACTAAAACATCAAAATTGATTTCACCAGCTTGGATAGATGCAACTAAATCATCATTTCCAACTAAATCAGCTCCTGCTGCTTTAGCTTCATCCATTTTAGTACCTTTAGCAAATACTGCAACTCTAACAGTTTTACCAGTTCCGCTTGGAAGAACTACTGCACCTCTAATCATTTGATCTGCATGTCTAGGATCTACATTTAAATTTAATGCTATATCTACACCCTCATCAAATTTTGCTGATTTTAATTCTTTTATTAATGCAACAGCATCTTTTAATGCATATTCTTTAAGATTATCTACTTTTTCTGATAACGCTTTATATCTTTTTGAAACTTTACTCATTTATTTTCTCCGCAATTTATATTTTTATTTTATCAAGGAAACAATATTCCTTGTTGCTACCACACTTTTTGAAAGTCTAGTGGTAAAGACTTTGTTTCTTAATTATGCTACTTCTATTCCCATACTTCTACAAGAACCAGCAACAATTTTAGCTGCTTGCTCAGTATCATCAGTATTAAGATCTGCAATTTTTTGTTCAACAACTTGCATTACTTGTTCTTTTGTTAGTTTTGCAATTTTGTTTTTAAGTGGATTATCACTACCTTTTTTGATTCCTGCTACTTTCATAATTAAATCAGTCATTGGAGGTTGTTTTACTGTAAAAGTAAAGCTTTTATCAGAATAAACAGTAATTTCTACAGGAATTTTAAATCCAGCTTTATCTTTAGTTTTTTCATTAAACGCTTTACAGAATTCCATTATATTAATCCCTCTTTGCCCTAAAGCTGGACCAACAGGCGGTGAAGGGTTAGCAGCACCGGCAGGTATTTGAAGTTTTAAAACACCTTCTACTTTTTTTGCCATATTCTTTCCTTTATTTAAAAGTGTTAAGTGTTAAGTGTTAAATTTTTGTATAAATACAAAACTATAAAACCTAAAACAAAACATAAATTATTTTTGTTAACATATCATGCTAAGTGCTAAATATTAAACTCTTTAAGTTTAACACTTAGCACTTAACACTTAGCACTAATTATTAAGCTACTTTTTCTACTTGTGTATAAGAAATTTCAACAGGAGTATTTCTTCCAAAAATTACAACATTTAGTTTTAATATACCAGATGTTAAATCAAAATTTTCTACTATTCCATTAAAATTAGAAAAAGAACCATCTTTAATTCTAACCATTTCGCCTTCTTCAAACGATACTTTAGGTTTAGGTTGAGCTCTTTTTTCAACTTTATCTAAAATTTGTTGAACATCTTTTTCGCTTAAAGGGGTTGGTTTTTTTGATTCACCAATAAATCGACCAACTTTTGGCATTGATTGAATTCTATGCCATAAAGCTGTGTCTAAATCAATTTTGGCAAATACATAAGCTGAATATAAAGGTCTTTCAATTATTATTTTTTCACCTTTTTTAATTTCTATCAAATCTTCTGTTGGAACTAAAACTTGATCTATTTGATCATTATCCATTTCTTGGGATAATTTATCCAAAGCTCTTTTAATAGCAAGTTCGCTTCCAGAATGTGTTTGTATTGCATACCAATTATGTGCCATTTACTCTCCTAGTTTATAATAGATGATAAACTTACTGACATAATTGCATCAATAAGTGCTAAAAACAATGAGATTATTGTTACAACAACAAAAACAGATATAAATGCACTTCTAATCTGTTCTTTAATAGGGAAAATTACTTTATGTAATTCATCTTTTGCTTGTTTATAGTATAAGCCTAATTTGCCCATTTTATCTCACTTTCATTCGTTAAAGTAAAAAATTAAAATTTAAATACATTTTAATTTTTAATTTTTTACTATTATAGTGGCAGGCCAAGAGGGACTCGAACCCCCAACACCCGGATTTGGAATCCGGTGCTCTACCATTGGAGCTATTGGCCTACATTTTTTATTTCGCTACCGATGAATTAATTTCAAGCAAAGCTTAAAAATAATTCACTTCTGCGATGCAAACGAGTTTGCATTTTTATCTCTAATAACTAGACTAGCTAATCATTTACAATTAAATCTTAAGACTTAAGCTTTACTTCTTTATGAGTAGTATGCTTTTTTAGTCTTGGACTATATTTTTTTACTTCAAACTTTTCAGTATGAGTTTTTGGATTTTTCATAGTAGAATAGTTAATATCACCACATTCTTCACATTTTAATCCAATTTTAATTCTATCACCCATATTATACTACTTACGCGATAATTGTAGAAACAACACCAGCACCAACAGTTCTACCACCTTCTCTAATAGCAAACTTAGTACCTTTTTCAAGCGCAACAGGAGCAACCAATTCTACAGTTAATTCAACATTGTCACCTGGCATAACCATTTCAGTACCTTCTGGTAAAGTAACAGCACCTGTAACATCTGTAGTTCTTACATAAAATTGTGGTCTATAATTTGTAAAGAAAGGAGTATGTCTTCCACCTTCTTCTTTAGAAAGAATATAAACTTCACAAGTAAATTTTGTATGTGGAGTAATAGTACCTGGTTTAACAAGAACTTGTCCTCTTTCAACATCTTCTTTTGCAACACCTCTTAAAAGAACACCACAGTTATCACCAGCTTCACCTTGATCCATCTCTTTTCTAAACATTTCTACACCAGTAACTGTTGTAGTTTGAGTGTCTTTGATACCAACGATTTCGATTTGCTCACCAACCTTAATAATACCTTTTTCAATTCTACCAGTTACAACTGTTCCTCTACCAGAAATAGAGAAAACATCTTCAACAGGCATTAAGAAATCTTGTTCAGTATCTCTTTTTGGAGTTGGAATATAAGTATCAACAGCATCCATAAGTTCCATAATTTTTGCAGACCATGGACCATCTTCACCTTTTTTTGCTTCTTCTAATGCTTGAAATGCAGAACCAGCAATAATTGGAGTATCATCACCTGGAAAATCATAAGTATCTAATAATTCTCTAATTTCCATTTCAACTAATTCTAGCATTTCATCTTTATCTTCTTCATCAAGTTGATCTTCTTTATTCATAAATACAATAATATATGGAACACCTACTTGCTTAGAAAGTAAAATATGCTCTCTAGTTTGAGCCATAGGACCATCAGTAGAAGCAATAACTAAAATAGCACCATCCATTTGAGCAGCACCTGTAATCATATTTTTAACATAATCAGCATGTCCTGGACAATCTACGTGAGCATAATGTCTTGTTTCTGTTTCATACTCAATATGACTAGTTGCGATTGTAATTCCTCTTTCTCTTTCTTCTGGAGCATTATCGATAGCATCATAATCCATCATCTCTCCACCCATTTTATTTGTTAACACTGCTGAAATTGCAGCTGTTAAAGTAGTTTTACCGTGGTCAACATGACCAATTGTACCGATATTTACATGCGGTTTATTTCGTTCGAATTTTTCTTTTGCCATTCTTTTTTCCTTTTAAAAAATTTAGGTTTCCCTCTGAGTAGATATTCCAAATGGAATATCTATTCAAAGGGCTACAACTTTAGTTGTTTCCTCTTCAGTGGAGCCTACGATAAGACTTGAACTTACGACCTCTTCCTTACCAAGGAAGTGCTCTACCCCTGAGCTACGTGGGCTTATTAGTCCCGTTTTAACATAAATAAAAAATATACAAGGAGTTTTAAAAAATAAAATAGAGTTATACTATACGAATAAATTTGCGCGTAATAAACTCAGCTCCCAGTAAAAATAAATAATGGAGCGGGTGACGCGACTCGAACGCGCGACAATCTGCTTGGAAGGCAGAGGCTC
>JAOZVJ010000048.1 GCA_029938215.1 Arcobacteraceae bacterium
ATGAAACCTTTGAATGCATAACTGCTACATTTGATGTAATTAACTGCATATCCAAGAAAGAAATTAAAAATTTCTTTGAACATACTTTTAAAAGTTTAAAAAAAGATGGTTATTTTATATTTGATGTTAATACTTTGTACGGGTTTGAAGATGTCGCACAAGGCTCATTAAGTATTGAAGTTGATGATAAATTTATAGCAATAGATGCCTTATATGAAAACGAAACTTTAGAAACAAAATTTACAGTTTTTACAAAAGATAATGATTTATATAAAAAAGAAAATGGCATTGTAAAGCAATTTTATCACTCAAGAGATTTTTTAACAAAACAGCTTCAAAATAGCAGATTTGAGATTGAAACAGTTTTTGAATTTAAGCTCCACGATGTAGAAGAACCTGACAAAAAAATCTTTATTTGTAAAGCTAAATCATAATTTTTAAGTAGTATTGTTTAATAAATCTTTTAAACTTTGTTGTGGATTTTTCCCCTCTAAAATAAGTTTTACCTCATTTGCAATTGGAGTATAAATATTATTTTCCAAACTTAATTTATAGATAGCAGTACAAGTTTTTACACCCTCTGCTACTTCTCCAAGCTCATTTAAAATTGTATCTAGGCTTTTATTTTGTGCAAGTCCTAAACCTACTCTAAAGTTACGACTAAGTGTGCTAGAAGCAGTCAAAAATAAATCACCAGCACCACTAAGCCCCAAAAAAGTATCCTTTTTTGCATTGAAGTGACTACCAAATCTTTCCATCTCAACAAGACCACGAGATATCAAACTAGCTCTTGCATTTTGACCTAATTGTAAGCCATCACAAATACCACTTGCTATTGCTAAAACATTTTTATAAGCCCCTGCTATTTCTGCGCCATTAACATCATCACTATAATAAGTTTTTATAAATGATGGGAAAAACGGACTAAATTCTTCATATAAAGACTGATTTTCACAATTTAGCACAAGAGCAGTAGGCAAACCTTTTATAACCTCACTAGCAAAAGATGGACCAGAAATAAATCCAAGATTTGATGATGGAACAAATTCTTCATAAATTTCTTTTAAAAATTTACCAGAACTTGCCTCTATCCCTTTGGCAGCTACTAATATTTTTTGACCTTGAAATTTAAAATTTTCTTCAAGCCAACCTCTTATGCTTTGTGCTGGAATTGCAATGATTAAATATTCACATTTTAAAGCATTTTCAAGTGTTACAAAATTTTTAATATCTTTTTTTGTCCTTGAAGTTATTAAGCATTCTTGATTTTGACTCAACGCAAAATGAAGCGCTTGACCCCATTTTCCTGCTCCTATTACTGCTAAATTATTTTTATTCATTAGGTTTTATGATTACGCCAATCTTTCTTTAAGCAATTTATTCACAACCTGAGGATTTGCACTGCCTTTTGATGCTTTCATAACTTGACCTACAAAGAAACCAAATACTTTTTCTTTTCCGCCTTTATATTGCTCTATCTTTTCAGGATTGTTTGCTAGTATCTCATCAATCATGGTTAAAATAGCACCGTCATCACTAACTTGCTTAAGTCCAAGTTTTTCAATAACCGCATCTACCTCAGCATCATTTTCCATTAGATAATCAAGTACTTCTTTCCCTGCTTTTCCTGAGATATCACCACCTTCAATAGCTTTTACTAAAGTACCTAATTTAACAGCACTTACGGGTGATGTTGTGACATTTATGCCATCGCCAAATCTTCCTTGCAATTCAACTGTAAGCCATGAACTTGCATTTTTTCCACTAATTTCTTGTGACATCATATCTTCAAAATATTGTGCCATCTCTTTTGTCGCACAAATCACACCAGCATCATATTCTTTCAATCCAAATTCTTCAACAAATCTTGCTTTTTTTGCATCTGGAAGTTCTGGAATATTAGAGTATTTTTCTATCATCTCATCTGTGATAATTAAAGGAAGCAAATCAGGATCTGGAAAATATCTATAATCAGCCGCATCTTCTTTTCCACGCATACTTCTAGTTTCGCCTGTATTTACATCAAAAAGTCTAGTTTCTTGAACAACTTCTTGTTCATATACACCATCTTCCCAAGCTTCTATTTGTCTATTTACTTCATAAGCGATTGCTTTTTCGATAAACTTAAAGCTATTCATATTTTTAATTTCACATCTAGTATAAAGTTTTTCATCACCTTTTGGTCGAATTGAAACATTTACATCAGCACGAAAACTTCCCTCTTGCATATTTGCATTTGAAATATCAATATATCTTACGATTGAATGAAGTTTTTTAAGATAAAGTATCGCTTCCTCAGCACTTCTCATATCAGGTTCTGATACAATTTCAAGTAAAGGTGTCCCTGATCTATTCAAATCAACTTTTGAATAATCGCCAGCGTGTGTATTTTTTCCAGCATCATTTTCTAAATGTGCTCTTGTGACTCCAATTCTCTTGCTACTACCATCTGGAAAATCAATAACAACTTCGCCCTCTCCAACAACTGGAACTTCAAATTGTGATATTTGGTAACCGTTTGGCAAATCAGGATAAAAATAATTTTTTCTATTAAAAATTGATTTTTTATTTATTTTAGCATTTATAGCTGTTCCTAACTGTATCGCTTTATGAACTGCTTCTTTATTTATAACAGGTAATGCGCCAGGTAATGCTAAACAAGTAGGGCAAACATTTGTATTTGGCTCTTCTCCAAAACTTGTAGCACAACCACAAAATAATTTGCTATTAGTGTTTAACTGAGCATGAACTTCTAAACCTATTACTACTTCAAACATATATTGTTTCCTTTGTCTTGTTGTCTTTATCTGATGATTTTTATATTAGCTGTTATTTTTAAAGTTTCAAAATATTCTTTTAAATAATTCTGTTCTCTTTCGCCCATAATTGCATTAAATATTTTATTTTTAATTTTTTCTAATGGTATTACTTCAATGCTATTTTTACTTACTCTAAATTGTTTTATATTATTATCATAGTACATTTTTATATCTTCATCATTTGCAATTTTTAATTTTCCCAATGCAATTTTACTAATTAATTTTTGATTTAATAATCGTTTTTTAGTTTCTGCTATAAAAAGTTTATAATCTTGATTTTGCTTTACTGCTGATTTAAATTTTTCTAAACTCATTTTATTAGTTTGAGCTAATTTTTTTATGTACTCTTTTAACTCTTTATCTTCAAGGGTTATATCAAATTTTTTAATTTCTTGCTTATATAAGATTTTATCTATCAACATACTTATCGCCTGATTTTCAGAAAGATTCTGTTGTTGCATAGCCTTATCAATATCATATAAAGTAATAACTTCTTCATTTACTACTATAGAAAGAGCATTTATCAACCCAGCGCTTAAATATCCGACAATCATTGAAAGCATTAAAAACTTTTTTATCATACGGTAACCTTTAATTTAAATTTATCGATTATTTTACCATAAAGATAGTAAAACGCTAATAAGGCTAAGAAATACCAAGAAAAGGCACTTTTAGTTCATAAATTTTAGTAAACTGTTGCAAAAATGTAGCAGTTTACTAGTAGATAAAAATTTATAATTATTACATTAAAGTATGTTCAATTAAAATTTTAGAACCAATACCTATTAATATTATTCCACCAACTTTTTCAGCTTTATCTTCCAAAAAAGCACCATTTTTAGTTCCAACATAAACACCAAAAAAACTAAATATAAATGTAACTACACCTATAATTAGCATTGATATGTAGGGATTTAATTCTAATACTTCTAAAGTAAAACCAGCTGCCATAGCATCTATGCTCGTTGCAATTGCAAGTAGAAGAAGTACTTTGTTTGTAATATGTGATATTTCATTTTCTGTATTTTCTCCGAAACTATCATATATCATTTTACTACCAATTAAACTTAAAAGTAAAAATGCTATCCAATGATCAATTGATTCTATAAAACTTCCAAGTCCTATGCTTGCAAAATAACCAAATAAAGGCATAGCGCCTTGAAATAAACCAAATAAAAATGCTACTTTTAAGGCTAAAAGTTTATTGAAATTTTTACTTTTTACTCCAATTCCAATTGATACTGCAAAAGCATCCATACTTAGTGCAAAAGCTAAAATAAAAACTTCAATCATTTTAATCTATCTTATTATTTTAATATCAGTTTTCATTTTTAAACTTTTAAAATATTTTTTTAAATGATTTTGTTCTCTTTTATACATAATTTCATTAAATATTTCATTTTCTACTTCTTTTAACGGTAACACTTTAATACTATTTTCATTTACTCTAAATTGTTTTATATTGTTATCATAATATTCTTTTATCTCTTTATCTGTTGCAATTTTTAATTTTCCTATGGCAATTTTATTAATAAATTTTTGGTTAAGTAGCCGTTTTTTAATATTTGCTATAAAATTTTGAAAATTTTGATTCTTTTTTATTTCCAATTTAAAATTTTCCAAATTCATATTATTAGCTTGGGCTATTTTGCCCATATAATTTTCTATCTCTCCATCGCCAACTGTTAAATTAAATTTTTTAACTTCTTGCTTATATAAAGTTTTATTTATTAAAATATTTATAGCCTTATTTTTAGAGATATTTTCTTGCTTCATAATATTATCAACATCATATAAAGTAATTATTTCATTATTTACAATTACTGCGACACCATTGTAAACAAAATTATAAGATGTTAAATCCCTGATTTTTTTATCAGAAGTAGCATAAGCATCACGAAAAAATTCTTTTATATCATTTATAATTATCTTTCGTTCTTCTTTTGAAATATTAACTATATAAACTACATAAAGTGGTGTTTTTGTAGTAAGAGTTTTATAAATATATACATTATATTTTGATAATTTTTCAGCAATTTTTTTTGCCTTTTTCATTGTAGAAACATTTTTAACCGTTATTGCTTTTTTATCTTTTTCTATAAAATCTACTACTTTAGCATTTAAATATCCAAAAAATAGTAAAAATATTAAAACAATTTTTATCATACTACGCATCCCCCTATAATTTCATCATAAAAATTGTAAAATCATTATCCAAATAATTTTCTTTTGTTTTTATTTCACAATTAAACTTCTCACAAAACTCGATTACTTCATTTGTTTTTAATTTATTAAAACTATCTTCTTTTAGAAAGTTAAATATAAACCCTTTTTTTGAAGCTTTAAAGCATTTTTCTATAAATTTATAAGATTCTTCAATACTTAAAATATTTAAAGCTCCACTGCAAATATAAAAATCCGCCATTTGTAAATCATCTATTAAAATATTTTGTTTTATAAACTTTTGACAAGGTAGCCGTTTTTTACAAACGGTTACCATTTGTTCTTCACAATCAACACCTAAATATTTTTTAGGGAGTTTATTATTTAATTCCAAATATTTAAAAAATTCGCCAAATCCACAACCAACATCAACTATTGTTGATAAAATTATCTCTTTTTTTATAAATTTTGCAATAACTTCAAATCGCTTATACTGAGTATTTTTTGAATTCCAATGCACACCTTCAGCACTTATTCCATACTCTTTTATGGATTTTTGATAAAATTTTGTATTATGCTTTTGTGCCAAGTTGCTCTATACTTACGCCATTGTCTTTAATAAATTTTGAAATAATTTGTGAATTTGTATGCTCATAAGCCTTATCATAAACAATTCTTTTTATCCCACTTGCTATTAAATTTTTACTACATTCACTACATGGCTCTAAAGTTACATAAATAGTAGCTCCATTTATGCTTATTCCCTCTCTTGCTGCCCAAATTATTGCATTCATCTCAGCGTGTATCTCATAGGTTTTTGACCATTCATGATGTTCTTTTGTATATTCATTATCCCAATAATCACGACAATTTATATATCCAGAAGGAGTACCATTATACCCAGTACTTAAAATCCTACCATCTTTTACTATCACAGCTCCAACTTTCTTTGAAACACACTTTGAAGCAGTTGCTATCTCTTTTGCAATATTTATAAAATTTGTATCACTTAACATTTAATTTACTCCATTAATAAAATATATTAAAAAATATGCTAGAATTATATCCAAATTATGCCACAAGGAATATGTAATGTATAAAAAAATGATTTTAATTTTAGTAATATCAACAATTAGTTTATTTGCAAAAGAATACACCTTAAATCTTCAAGGTAATGATCAGAAAGAAAATCTTAGTTTAAAAATAAATTTTGAAGCAGAAGAAAGTGGAAAAATAAAAGCTGATCAAAAAGTAGATATCAGAAATACTCAAAATTTTAAATCTCTTAAAGTTCTTACAGCATCAGGTTTAAAAGGAACTTTAAAAGACGAAAGAGAAATCATAATATATTATAAAACTTCTCTTGAAGTATCAGGATTAAAAATAAGAAATTTATACAAAATAGGACATTCAAGAGTATATGGCGATGAAAATAATATCTCTATAACTTTTGATAATGACCATTATCAAAATATTATTTCATATCTTAGGTATCACAATATTAAACAAGATGTTATAAAAGATATTAATAATATGTACGGGACTTGGGAAGAAATAGAGTAGGAAACTCTACTTTATCCCTACATTCATATACCTTCTCATTTTTTTAATCTCATTTAGGTCTATTTTTTGCATTAAAAATTCTTTTTTATCATCCCTATATGTATCGCCAAACGGGGTAATAATTCCGCTACTTTTTGCCATATCATCGTTTGCACTATCGCTTGCTAATACAAAGCATTGATTTGCGACAGCTAAGGCTTGAGTTAAAGTTTCAAAATTTTCTTTTCTAGGAAATCCCCACATAGCAGGGATTAAAATCAAATCAGCACCTTGTAATTTTTTCCAAAAATCAATAAATCTTAATTCAAAACAAATCAAACTAGCAACTTTTAATCCATCTATTTCTATGATTTTTATATCTTCTTTGTTTCCTGCTGTAAAATGTTTTTTTTCATCGTTTAAAACAAAAAGTTCAACTTTTTTCTGAGTATGTACTATATCGCCTTTGTTAAAAATAAACAATATATTTGTATAATTTTTATTTTCTTCTTGCGTTAGTGTTAGTGCGATTGTTTTATTCATGGATAATTTTTTTAAGATTTCAATAGCTTTTTTTGAAATGGTTACTGCTTCATCTAAAGCATCGTACGCATAGCCATTCAAACAAAGCTCAGGAGCCAATACAAAAGCACCGCTTGGTGCTTCTTTTATCAAGGATACTAATTTATCTAAATTGTCTTGAAAATTATCTGTTGTTTTAAATTGAAGCGATACTAAATCCATACTGCAATACCTTTATATTTTTAATAGATTGTACTTAGTTTGGATTAATATGCTATTAATTTAATTTTAGGAATACAACCGCCTAATCCACGGCAACTATTACTGGAGTAGATTCCCAAACACCGTGCTTAGTACAATATGCTTGTGCCACAAGTTTCAGTTTAGAAGTTGTTGGAACTATATTAAATGTTACCTCAGCATGATTTTTTTCATTACCTAAAGTTCCAGCAACAAAATCAGCTCTAGCCAAAAGTGTTTCGCCGTTGTATAACGCCATATTTGCAATATAATGATCAAAATCATCAGGATGAGAATATTCATTTCCCATCTTTACAGTTACTGAGAATTTTTCACCTTTTTTTGCTTCATTTTCACAATGAATAAATGGAGAATGTCTATCTATATAGTCTTTTTTAGATTCTCTTTCCACTTCACTTATATCTGTGTATTTATTTATCTTTGGCATTATAAATCTCTCTCGTGTTCAGCTAAATATTGTGCAACTCCATTTGTCGAAGCTTGCATACCATCATCGCCTTTATTCCAACCTGCTGGACAAACTTCGCCATGCTCATTTACAAAAAGCATAGTATCCACCATTCTTATCATTTCATCTATATTTCTTCCAAGTGGCAAATCATTTATAACCGCATGCCTTACTGTGCCATCTTTGTCAATTAAAAAACTTCCTCTTAATGCTACTCCCCCATCAAGAAGCACATCATAATCTTTTGAAATTTGTTTATTCAAATCTGCTACAAGTGGATACCTAACTTGACCAATACCACCATCATTTATAGCAGTATTTTTCCAAGCAAAATGAGAATATTGAGAATCAACAGAAACACCAATAACATTTATGCCTCTTGATTTAAACTCATCAAGTCTTTTATCAAATGCAATAATTTCAGATGGACATACAAAAGTAAAATCCAATGGATAAAAAAATAAAACTGTTCCTTTTTCACCAAAATTTTCATACAGATTAAAATCTGCAACTATTTCATTGTTTCCCATTACTGTTGTTGCTGTAAAATTTGGAGCTTTTTTTGTTACTAACATATTTTTTCCTTTTTTTAGTTATGAAGAGTATACATAAAAAAATATTAAATCTATCTTAATAAAGAATATTATTGGATAATTATTATTGTTTGATAATTTTACAAAATTAGGGTACAATAGTTGTATGAATAGTTTTACGCAAATTTTAAGACAACACAATTTGAAAGTTACTCCACAAAGACTAGCAATAGTTGAAGTTATACATAACTATGGACATATAAATATTGATAAACTTTATGAAGAAATAAAAATAAAATTTGAAACAATATCTCTTGCAACAATATATAAAAATATAAGTGCTATGACAAAAAATACAATTTTATATGAAGTAAAATTACCAAATGAAAAATCTGTTTACGAAACTGTTAAAGATAACCACTCACATTTTTTATGTAAAAAGTGTGCAGAAGTTACAGATATTGATATCAATATGGAAAAAAATATAAAAAGCATAACTCAAAAATATGATTTTTCAATCGAACAAACTGATTTGGTTTTATCTGGAATTTGTGATAAATGCAAAGATAAATAAAATATTAAGAAATTAAAAAAATTTAATAGCTCAATATTTTATTGGCAAAAACGATAACAATTTATTTAAAAACTCTTTTAAAAATAGCATCCACATTTTTAGTATAATAATCAAAATTAAAACACTCTTTTATTTGTTTTTTACTTAAACTTTTACCCAATTCTTCATCATTTAGTAGATATTGAAGATATAAAGATTCTCCATTTTTATTTGTAGTAGATTTTCCTTCTTGTATCTCTTCCCAAACTTTCATCGCATTTCTTTGTACGATTCTATAAGCATCTTCTCTGCTAACACCAGCTTTTGGAAGTTCCAATAATACTCTTTGAGAAAATACCAATCCGCCAGTTAAGTTTAGATTTTTCATCATATTTTTTGGCATAACTGTAAGATTTTCTATTACGCTATTCATTCTGTGCATCATAAAATCACAAGTGATAAAAGCGTCAGGTAGCCAAAATCTTTCAGTAGAACTATGAGAAATATCTCTTTCATGCCATAGTGCAACATTTTCCATAGCAGGTGCGGCATAAGCTCTTATTATTCTTGCAAGTCCTGTAATATTTTCTGTCAAAATAGGGTTTCTTTTATGTGGCATAGCAGAAGATCCTTTTTGACCTTTTGCAAAATACTCTTCACATTCATAAACTTCCGTTCTTTGTAAGTGTCGCACTTGCACTGCAAATTTTTCAATAGATGATGCCATAAGTGCTAAAGTAGTTGCAAGACGCGCATATCTATCTCTATGAACTACTTGATTTGAACAAGATTCAGATTTCAATCCTAACTCAGCCATAGCATACTCTTCAAGTTTTAGCGGAGCATGAGCAAAATTACCCATAGCACCACTTATCTGACCAACAGAAATAACTTTCATAGTTTCTTTAAGATTTTTAAGATGTCTTGCCATCTCGTCATACCAAACTGCTAAAGTAAGACCAAATGTAATAGGCTCACCATGGATACCATGACTTCTTCCAACCATCAAAGTCATCTTATGTTCTTTTGCTCTTTTTTTAATAGATTTCATCATCATTTTAGTATCTTTGATGATAATTTTTAGACTTGCTTTCATTTGAAGAGCGACACCTGTATCAACAGCATCAGATGAAGTCATACCATAATGAAACCATCTTGATTCCTCGCCTAGACTTTCACTTACACTTGTATTAAAAGCGATTAAATCATGTTTTGTAACAGCTTCAATCTCTTCAATTCTTTCAACTGAAAATGTTGCATTTTTAACAATTTTTTTACAATCATCATCAGGGATAAGACCCAATTTATTCCAAGCTTTTACAGCTGCTTTTTCAACTTCTAACCATGCTGAATATCTTGCTTGTTGTGTCCAATGTTTTGTTATCTCTTCTCGTGCGTATCGTTCAACCATTTGTAATCCCTATTATGTTAGTATTCTATGTCTTTTTAATATGGGAATGATACCCAAAATCGACTGTTTATATAATTAAAAAAAGGGATATTTTTTGCCGTTTATTTTAAAAAAATTTAAAGCCACCAAAGGTGAAAAGATTCAAAACTTTTTACAAAATGAAGTTGGATTAAGTATTTCTCAATCTCAAAAACTATTAGCCAAAGGGCGAATATTTAATGAAAATGGCTCAAAACTTCAAAATGGTGAATTTCTAAAATGTGAATATATAAATGTTGCTTTATTTGAAGGTCACACAAGAGGGTTAAAACCGATTTTTAACACATCTGATTTTGCAATATTTGACAAGCCATCAGGCATTATGGTTCATCCGATTTCACGAAATACAGAATATACACTACTTGATGAAATTAGGTACCACTTTGGAGAAAAAGCAAATCTTGCACATCGTATAGATCTGGAAACATCTGGGCTTGTACTGGTTACCAAAAATAAATTAGCAGATATGACTTTAAAAGTTATGTTTGAAAATAAAGAATATGTAAAAAAATATATACTTCTAGCAAAAGGAAATATTAGCAAAGAGATAACAATAAACGACCCAATAATGAGAGATGGCGGAATGATAGGGGTGAAAATGAAAACAGATGAAAAAGGCAAACCATCGACTACCATAATCAAGCCGTTGAAATATGATATCAATACAAATCAAACAATAGTTGAAGCCACAACACTAACGGGAAGACAACATCAAATAAGAGTACATCTTGATTCTATAGGTCATACAATAGTTGGCGACCCAATCTATGGAGTAGATGAGATTATAGCGGACAAATATCTAAATAAAGAATTATCAAAAGAAGATAGAATGAAACATATAGGACACGATAGACTTATGTTGCATGCTCTTTATTTAGAATTTGAATACAACGATATAACTTATAAATTTTTTTCAAAACAAGATTTTATTTAAAGCTACAACATCTAATCCAAAATATTTGGTGAAATTCCCCAACTAATAAAAGGTATAACTCTCATCATGGAGCTTAAAGTTCTTTGAAATAATTCCATTGTCATTTCTGATTTTGCTAATTTTTTCCCATTAGAAATATATTCTAATACCAATATATTATTTTTGGTTTTAAAATTTACTGCATCCAATAGAATTGGCTCTTTTCTAGTAAAAGATAAAGAAGCAGAATCAACTTTTGACTCCCAATCATTTTTTTTATTTTTATCTTGCTTGTTTGCTTTTTCTTCTTTTGTTTGGAGTTTTTCTAAAGGCTGCTGTTCTTTGTATAGTTTTTTAAACAATTCACCGCTATTGCAATTATTTATTAAAATCAAATCAAAATGCTCAAGTAGCTGAAGTAGTAATTTTCTTGTAAGAAAAAAATCAATTCTCTTTTCGATAGATTCATAATTTATTATTACCATTATTCTATCTTCTCTTGGGTTGTATGAAAAAGTTAAAGTTTTTGATGTTATCATTTTATTGTTCCATTAAATAAATATTGAAAATATTATCATAAATGGCGTAAGAAAAATCTTAGTTTTGGCATACCAAATGATAAATAAAAAATTAAGCTTATTTTGGGTATATTCGTACTCCAAAAATAAAAATTGAAGGGCAACGACTAGACTTGACCTTTCTTTAATAATAAAAATATAAAGGACTAAAGATGAAAAAAGATATTCATCCAGATTACAAAGACTGTACAGTAAGTTGTGCTTGTGGTAATACATTTCAATCAAAATCAAATGTAGAAACTATGAGAATCGATATCTGTAATGCTTGTCACCCATTTTTTACAGGTGAACAAAAAATCGTTGATGCTGCGGGTAGAGTAGAAAAATTCAAAGCAAAATATGCTATGAAATAATTGGCATTTTAGCCAATGCTTACATTTGTTCCAACTCCAATAGGCAACTTAGGCGACTTATCTTTTAGAAGCTTAGAAATCCTAAAGGAAGCGGAACTTATCTTGTGTGAAGACACAAGGGTTACAAAAAAACTTTTACAACTAATCTCACAAAAACTTGATATTTCATTTAATCAAAAAGAATTTAAAAGTGTACATTCTCATAACGAAAAAGCATTTTTAACTAATGAAAATAAAAATATTCTAATAAACCAAAATGTTGCTTATGTCAGCGATGCTGGTATGCCATGTGTTAGTGACCCAGGTGCGATGCTTGTTGAATTTTGCATTAAAAATGATATAAAATATGATGTACTCCCTGGTGCAAATGCAGTTTTAACAGCGTATGCAATGAGTGGATTTAATAAAAAAGAATTTACTTTTTTTGGATTTTTACCGCATAAAGGCAAAGATAGACAAAATCAACTTCAAAGTATTTTGGAAAATCAATTTGTAACTATACTATACGAATCGCCACATAGACTTCTAAAGTTACTTGAGCAAATACAAACAATCGATGAAAATAGAGAAATTTTTGTAGTCAAAGAACTTACAAAAATGTATCAACAAAGCTTTAAAGGCACATCAAAAGAGATAAATAATCAGCTTAAAAATACTACTATTAAAGGTGAATGGGTTGTTATCATAGATGGCACAAACTTACAATCAGGCGAACAATTAACAATAAAAGATATTCAAGATTTGGACTTGCCACCAAAACAAAAAGCAAAACTTCTTTCAAAACTTACAGGGAAATCAGTAAAAGAGATTTACGATAATTTGATAAGCTAAAGTTGATATGCTACCAATGGCATAAAAAGCACTAGAAAATCAATATAAGATAACTAGCGATAATGAACATATTTTTGCAAATACATCTAAAAGACATTTTTATTCATATGATGTAATAAATCTTAATTTTAAAAAACTTTTAGAGTTAAATGGTATTGAAATAAGAACATTGTATAATCTACGACATAAAAAAGGGCTTTATATAGTGAAAATAAGAGTATATAGCTATATAAAACCAAACTTAAGAAATTTATGCTATAATATACTATCAAA
>JAOZVJ010000049.1 GCA_029938215.1 Arcobacteraceae bacterium
TGACCACTGATAAATTCCATAAGTTCATCAGGAGTTGTTTCAGGTTTATCTATTATATGAAGTAGGGCATTTAAGATTTCAGTAGGATTGTGTGGAGGTATTTTTGTAGCCATACCAACAGCAATTCCTTCACTACCATTTACAAGTAAAGTTGGCACTCTTGTCGGTAAAACAGATGGCTCTTTTGTTGTATCATCATAGTTTGGCACATAATTAACAGTATCTTTATCTATATCTCTCAAAAGATCTTCACTAAGTTTTGTCATTCTAGCTTCTGTATATCTCATAGCAGCAGCATTATCACCATCAACCGAACCAAAGTTTCCTTGACCATCAACTAGTGGAACTCTCATCGAAAAATTTTGTGCCATTCTTACAAGAGCATCATAAACAGAATTATCACCGTGAGGGTGATATTTACCGATTACATCTCCAACAATTCTTGCAGATTTTTTATATGAAGCTTTAGAACTTAGGTTTAAGTCATGCATAGCATATAAGATTCTTCTATGAACTGGCTTTAATCCATCTCTGGCATCAGGTAAAGCACGACCAATAATAACACTCATTGAGTAGTCTAAATAAGAAGCTTTGATTGAGTCTTCTATTCTAATATCAACTATATCTTGTGATTCAAAAAGATTTTCCATAATTTATAAGTTACCTTTATTTAAAATTCTTTTATGTTATCTAAAAATGACTTAAAATATGTAAAAAAATACATTAAAAAAGGCTAAGAACATTAGTTCTTAGCCTTTTTTGGAAATATGAAATATGAAAAACTAAATGTTAGTTTTTTTATAATCCATAATCATAGCATAAGCTTCATCTTTAAGTTTTAACTTTTCTTTTTTCATCGTCTCGATTTCTATTGGATTAATATGATCGACTCCGCCTTCTTCAGCTTTCTCAATTTTATCATGTAAATCATTATGATTGTCAAATACTTTTTTAAAGTGTGCATTTTCTTTTTTTAATGATGTTACTACATCTCTATATTCATGAAACATCTTTTTATCCTTGTTTTAATTTTATCGTATTTTACACTAAAAATGCTTAATTTATGTACGATAGTCAGCATTTATTTTAACATAATCATAACCTAAATCACAGCCATATGCAGTAAATTTACCGTTTCCTAATCCAAGAGTACAAATTATTTTAAAATTTTTTAATTGAAGTATTTTAGATGCTTTATTTTCTGTTTCTTTATCAAAAATTATTTTACCTTTATCAAAACAACAAATATCTCCAAATGTGATTGTTAGTTTTTCCTCATCACAATTAGCTCCACTTGCTCCAATAGTTGAAGCAATTCTACCCCAATTTGGATCTTCTCCAAAAAGTGCCGTTTTTACTAAAAGAGAATTTGAAAGTGCTTTAGCAGCAATTCCTGCTTCTTCATTATTTGTAGCCCCTGCAATTTCAAAAGCTACTGATTTTTTTGCGCCTTCACCATCAGCAACCATCATCATTGCCATATCATTCATCGCTAGTCGCAAAGCTTCTTTAAATGCTTTTTTATCATAAGCTTCTGATTTTTTATTAGCAAGTAGTATAACAGTGTCATTTGTAGAAGTATCACCATCTACGCTTATTGCATTAAAAGTTGTTTTTGTATTTTCAAGAAGCATTTCTTTCATATCTTTTTTAGAAATAGCAGCATCTGTACAAATAAAACAAAGCATAGTTGCTAAATTTGGATTTATCATACCAGCACCTTTTGAAATAGCACCTATCTTAAAAGATTTTTTATTTGACAATCTAACTTCGTATAAACAACTTTTAGGATAACTATCTGTAGTCATAATTGCTTGTGATAAATTGGTACCGTTTTTATTTGTAAAATTAAATTCAGTAGCTTTATTTAAAATCTTTTCTTTTGGAAGTGGAACCCCAATTACTCCAGTACTACTCATGACTGGATTTTCTATATTTGTATGGTATTGTTTTAGTTTACAGAAAACTTCATTTATATCATCAATTCCACTTTGTCCTGTCATAGCATTTGCATTTTTAGAGTTTATAAGTATAAAATTTGTTTTAAAATTTTTATTATAGTTTTGAAAATGTTTAAGAGGTGCTGCTTGAAATTTATTTTTAGTAAATATTGCTTCTACCTCACATAAAATATCACTATAAATAAATCCAATATCAAGCTGATCGTTTGGTTTTAATCCAGCACTCACACCGTCACAGTAAAATCCATCTATATCGCCTATATTGCCTTTTATTGGAAAAATACTAAACATTTAATAAGTCCTTTGGTTCTTTGGCTAAATTTATTATCTTTTTTGCTTTTTCAACACCATATTGGTTTCCAACCAAAAGAAGTTTACATCCAACATCTATTATAGTATCTCCCTTTGGCATTTGTATAAATTTACCATTTTTTTGCGTAATACCAATAATACTTACATTTAATTTATCTCTTAAGTGAGCTTCTCTTAATTTTTGATCAATAAGCCAACTTTCATCGTTAATAATTATTTCTTCCATATCTATTGGTGTATTTTTTTTATATAAAAATTCTTCTAAAACATTTTCCATATCTGGTCTTATTGCCATTGCACTAATTCTTTTTGCCATCAAAGATGGAGGTGCCACAACTTTATCAGCCCCTAATTTTTTAAGCTTATTGACATCATGTTTTGTTTCTGCATTACAAATTACTAAAAATGGATTTTTTCTTTTTAGTTCTTTTTCATACAATCTAACAGAAGCAATTATAGTAATACTATCAGCAATATTTTTTGACAAAGATATTATCCCTTTGGCACTTGAAAGATGTGATTTTAGAAAAGCATTTTCTGAATATATTTCTTCTTTAATAAAATATGGATAATTGTTTTCTTTTGCGATAGTTTCAATATCATCTCTTGGATCAACTACAACAAAAGGAATATGATTTTCTCTAAATTGTCTTGCAAGTTGTATTGTATATTCGTTATGATTAAATATTACAAAATGATTTCTAAGTCGTGCTATTTTATAAAGCATATCTCGTTCCTTGTAAAGATCTAAAAATTTACCTCTTACTAACACTTGAATAAAAGCAGTAATAGATAAAGTAAATATTAAAAATCCAAAAATAATTAAAGTAATTGTAAAGAGTCTTCCCGCTGATGAAATTTTATCAATTTCACCAAAACCAACAGTAGTAAATGTTATACCTGTTTGATAAATTGCATCTAAAATTGAGAAATCATCAATGATGATATATCCCATTGTGCCAACCATCATAATAAGTTGCAAGAGAATAAGGGGAATTCTAAAGTGTCTAAATTGAGAGTAAATCTCTTTGTCTAAGTCAAACTCTGGCTTGGTTTTTCTATATTCCCAACCCAAAGCTTTTTTGATGTTTCTAAAGAAAATCATAAAACACCATATGTGGTTAGTTTATTACGAATTCTTTTTAAGAGTTCTTAATTCTTTTGCAGAAATTTTTATCTTTCTTGAAGTACCATCTTCTAATTGTATTTTAACAGTTCTTAAATTCGGTAAAAATTTTCTTTTCGTTCTATTTTTAGCGTGACTTACATTATTCCCGCTCATTGGTCCTTTTCCAGATAGCATACATCTTCTTGCCATAATTATTTCCTTAAGTATTTAAATTTTTCGCAATTATAACTAAATTTTCTTAAATGTATCTAAACTAAAAATACACTTTTTCTGTTTCCCAAAAGTAATTTTAAATATTAGTAGATGTTTTGAGTTAATTTTAGGTATAATCGCGAAAACTAGATAAATTGGTTTATATAAAATATAAAGGGTTATAAAATAATGGTAAAAGTAGTAAAACTTAAAAAAACTTTTGGAGCAAGAGTCTTATTTCAGGATATTAATCTATCACTTGATACTGGTAAAAGATATGGTTTGATTGGTGCAAATGGTGCTGGTAAAACAACTTTTCTTAATATGTTGAGTGGAACAGAAGATATAACTGATGGTGAAGTTCAGGTTCAGAACGGTAAAAAAGTTGGGGTTTTGGGACAAAATCAATTTGCTTTTGAAAATTTTACTTTACTAGATACAGTACTATATGGAAACAGAAGACTTTATGATGCTATAAAAGAAAAAGAAAAGCTTTACTTGGAAGAATATACTGATGAGATTGGTGAGCGTTTAGGTGGGCTTGAAATAATTTGTTGCGAAGAAGATCCTACTTATGAATATGATGTAAAAATTACAAAAATTTTAGAAACCCTTGGTTTTCCTGCATCTCAGCACAATGATTTAATGAGTACAATAGCAGGTGGTGAAAAATTTAAAGTATTATTAGCACAAGTTTTATTTCCTAAGCCTGATGTATTATTTCTTGATGAGCCTACAAATAATCTTGATATTAAAACAATTTCTTGGCTAGAAAATCAACTACAACATCACGATGGTACTATGGTTGTTATTTCTCACGATAGACACTTTTTAAATGCTGTTTGTACACATATTTTAGATGTTGATTTTAAACAAATTAGAGAATTTACTGGTACTTATGATGATTGGTATATTGCTTCAACAGTATTAGCAAAACAAGCGCAAGTAGATAGAGATAAAAAATTAAAAGAAAAAGAAGAACTTGAAGCATTTGTTAGAAGATTTAGTGCAAATGCCTCAAAAGCAAAACAAGCAACCTCAAGACAAAAGCAACTTGATAAGCTTGATATTTCATCTATTGCAGTAAGTAGCAGAAGAGATCCTAGTATTATTTTTAAACAAGAAAAACCAATAAGCAAAGAGATACTTGAGATTAAAAATATTTCAAAAAGTTATGATGGAAATGTTGTGCTTAAAGATATTAGTTTTATGATGGAAAAAGGCGATAAAATTGCTTTAATTGGAGCAAATGGTGTTGGTAAAACTACATTTTGCGAAATGTTAATTGAAAATTTAAAACCAGATAGTGGAGAAGTTAAATGGGGAGCAACCGCAAAAATAAGTTATTTTCCACAAAATACAACAGATTTAATTCATGGGGATATTACACTTTATAATTGGTTAAGAGATTTTGATAGAGATGCTGATATAAGTGAAATCAGAAACTGTCTTGGAAGAATGTTGTTTAATGGTGTTGAGCAAGAAAAAGGCGTGCAAAGTTGTTCTGGTGGTGAAAAGCACAGAATGATGTTGAGTAAAATTATGCTAGAACGTAGAAATTTTTTATTATTAGATGAGCCTACAAATCATCTTGATCTTGAAGCTATTATTGCTTTGGGTGAAGGACTTAGAGCTTTTGAGGGACATGTAATTTGTGTATCTCATGATAGGGAATTGCTTGATGCTTATGCAAATAGAATTATTGAAATTCAGGATGATGGATCAATTATTGATTTTAGTGGAACTTATGAAGAATTTTTGGAATTTAAAGAAAAATAATGTCAGAAACAAATTTTGCTTTTATTTTATTGTTGCTTAGTTTAGCATACGGTTTTAAAAGTAAAATTACTAAAATTATAAATCAAATATTTTTTAAAAATTATGATAATTTTGAATTAAAAAGTAAATATATTAGTTATTTGCTTTTTATTATTTTAATATTTGTTTTAGTTTTTGGGATGATGTTAGGTACAAAAACTGAAAAAACATATGGCAATGTTAGTGAAGGTTTTAAAAAAGTAAGAACAAAAGGAGAAGATAGACCAAATCCTCTTTTTGATATAGATACTTATTGGTAATATTATAGATTTAAGAAAAGGATTTGTTAGCTGTCGTTAGCTTTCTTTTTTACATATTCATAAATTGTATTAATTTTATCTTTTGTATATTCTATTCCATCTCCATCATAATCTTCTTCAACTTCTTGCGATGTAGATACAGCAGAAACAGCTGTTCCGGCAGTCATTAGTAATCCTACGCAACCATTAAAAAATATCAATATATTAAACAATATTATAAATAAAAGTAATTTCATATCTTTATTTTCGTCCAAATAATTTTTTAATTTTTAAAATACCTAGTTTCATTCCACTATATCTCATAAGTTTTGCTACTTTTTTCCACTTATCTTTTTCGTAGCAAGGACTAGGACAAGTTCTGCATCTTGGTTTTGGATCATGAGGACAACCTTCAAGTCTATTTATTGAATATTTTAAAAGATCAAAGCATTCATCACACAATTCAAATTCAAAATTAAATTCTTCATTGTTATATGTTGCATTAAATTTTTGATTTTTTATATTTTCGTGTTTTTTGCCTTTGCAAAATATTTCAAAGAATTTTTTTAAAGTTTCAGTTTCGCTAGTAAATTTTTCTGTTGTCATAATTTTTACTCCTTTAGTAAGCGACTAAGCCGTTTAACTTTACAGAAATATTGCTAATTGTATCGCTTATAAGTTTATCCATAAATTTTTCAAACTTATCTTCTTTGTTCCAAATTGGATTTTTTACTTTTGTTAATTTTTGAAGTTGTTTTTTAGCTGTTGTTATATTGCCAACTTCATCTATAAGTTTAACTTCTTTTGCTTGATATGCTGTAAATATGTGAGCATCTGCAAACTGTGTATGATCTTTTTTATTTAGTTTTCTAGCATTACTTACATCCGATACAAACATATCATAAGTATCTTTGATAACTTTTTCTAGTTCTTTTTTTTCTTCTTTTGTCCACTGTCTTGTAGGAGTACCTGCTTCTTTGTATTTTCCAATTTTTACTGTTTGTGTTTTAATACCTAGCTTTGCAATTAGTTCACTTGCATCTACACTTTGCATAATTACGCCGATACTTCCTATCATACTTCCTGGATTTGCGACTATCTTATCTGCCCAAATTGAAGCATAATAACTACCACTAGCCATAATTCCGCTAGCATATGTCACTACTGGTTTTATTTTTTTAAGTTCCTTTATAGCATAAGCAATTTCAACAGAAGGAGCAACTGCACCTCCAGGAGAATTTACATTTAACAAAACTCCTTTTATATTTTTATCTTCTTTTGCTAGATTTATTTTTTCTAAGATTTCATCGGAACTCATAATTGGACCTGTTAAGTCTATTTTTTGTAAATTTGGTTTTTGCATATCTTTTGGGTTTGTATTATTAAATGCAATAAAAATAATTGTTAAAAACAAAACAGCCTTAAAATGTTCTTGTATAAATACGATGGGTACCGTTATAGGCGAAAATAGTTTCTTAAGAAGGTTCAATTTGTTTTCCTTGTATGTATGTTTGGTTTACTTTTGTAGTATGTAAAATAATTGCAGTTAATAAGTCATCTTCATTTTCACAAGTATCAGGTAAAGTAAAACTTATGATATCCGCATCTTTATCTTTTTTAAGGATTCCTTTGTTTAATCCTAGTGCTTTAGCTCCACCTTTTGTGGCAGATAATAAAAGTTTTTTTGCTAAAATATTTGGATGAATTTCGGTGTGCATAAAAAAAGCATTTCTTATTTCGTCAAATAAATTTAAAGAATTATTCGAGCTTAGTCCATCTGTGCCTAAAGCTAAATTTGTATTTTCTAAATGTTCAAGATTTAAGATGGTATTGCTTAAAAGTCTATTTGAATTTGGGCAGTGTATTATACTTGCATCTAAATTTTTGATAGTTTCTAGTTCGTCTTTATTTGCTTCAACACAATGTGTAAAACTTAAATTTTTAATATCTTTAAATTGATTTAAAAAATCTAAAGGTTTTGTAAGTGATTTATTTTGATTTAAAAAATTTTTAAAAAATAAAGTAAATTCACCTTTGCTATAATTTAGCCATTCATTTTCACCTTTGCTTTCTTGAAAATGAGCCGATACTGCTAGATGTTTTTCTTTTGCTATTTGCAAAACTTCTCTTATTAAAAAAGGATGAACTGAATATGGACTATGTATAGCAATTGCAGGGATAAAATTATCTTTTTTGTGTTCATTTGCATTTTTCAATTTTGCTTTAAAATCTGTAAATAAAGTATCAACCATATCTGCTTTACTACCTATTGCTTCATTAAAATATACTACATTTATAGGTGTTTTTATGCAAGAAGTCATATCAAAATTATGAGAACTGATTGCTCCTATAGTTGTAGTTCCGCTTTGGAGCATTTTATTTAATTCTTCATCTATTACTTTTTCGGTTGCTTTTTCGATTAAATCTTCACGCTTTTGGACTACAGAATTTAGCCAATCCATAAAATTTCCATATTTTAATTGAGTCTTATTTGCGCTAAATTCGAGATGTATATGAGAATTTACGAGACCTGGCATTAAAATCGAGTTTTTTCCACAATATTTATATTCATATTCTGGGTATTTCTTTTTTAGTTCCGCTAAAGTGCCAACATCTACAATATTTTTATTAAATATTACTGCACCATCTTTTATAAAAAACTTTTTTTCATCACAAGTTAAAAGCCAATCGGCATATAAAAAAGTACAGTCTTTTGCATTTATCATAAGCGATTATACATAATTGATACTTAATTTGATATCAAAAATATAATTTGATAATTTACTGCAAACTAAGATTAAAATAGTTAAAATATGGCTATGAAAAATAAAATGATTGAGCTGATAAAATCAGCATCTCAAGATAAAGAAAAATTCAAATCCTTAGAAAAAATTTACACTTTGTATGAACAATTACAATATTGTGAAAACATAAATGAAATGGCAAACAGTTTGCAAGATTGGTTGCGTGATGAATATGGTGTTTATGATTTGAAATTTTCTTTATTTGATATGGAACAAAATATAAATACTTTGATATTGCAAGAAGGAGAAGAGTTTTTTTTAGATGATAATTTTTCTTTTTATTTTATTATAAATACTCATACTGAAGTTAATGCAGTTGTTTCATTTGTTGCTAAATCACAAGAGCATTATGATAAAATAAATAAAGTTTATGATTGCATAGATGCTGCATTTTTTCAAATATCGCCTATTCTTCAAAATGGTATCATTAAAAAATATTCTATAGAATCTTCTTCTGTGGATAGCGTAACAAATGTTTATAATAGAAAATATCTTATTAAACATATAAATAAAATAATACACTTATCACAAAAAAATGAAAATAATATTACATTTTTAATGGTTGGTATTGACCATTTTAAAGCAGTAATAGATGAATTTGATTATGATATTGGCGATAAAGTTTTAATAGAATTAGCAAAAGTAATACATGGAAATATAAAAGAATTTGATATCGTCGCAAGATTGACAGGTGATGAATTCTTAGTCGCTTTAGTAGATGCTAATTCAAGCAGAAATGCTGAACAAATCGCACAGAAAATAATAGATGAATTTGCTAAAACTCAAGTGGTGATAAATGAAGAAAAAAATCAAATATTGAAAAAAACAATTTGTGTTGGAATATCATCATATCCGCAAGATTCTAATACCATAAGTCAAGTGCTTAAAAATGCAGATAGTTTTCTTTATGAAGCAAAAAATAATGGTAGAAGCAAAATAGCTGTTTATTCACAAGAAGAAGTGAGCAGTATAGATTTATTTTGACTTGCTCAATTAAAAAATATAAATACAATATCAAGGAATAAAAATTTGTTAAGATTTGCACAAAGTCCAATAGGGGATATGCATATAGATAGTTTAAGAGTTGCTTTGTTTAATCACATTTTATCAAAACAACTAAAAGAAGATTTGATTATAAGAATAGAAGATACTAATAAAGAACAAAATATTGAGGGAAAAGATAAAGAAATTTTAGAAATACTTGGTTTGTTTTCAATAGATTTCACTCAAGTTTTATATCAAGGTGAAAATTTAAAGCATCATTCACAAATAGCGATGCAATTACTTATTAAAGGAAAAGCGTTTAATTGTTTTTGTACTGATGAAAAATTAGAATTAGATAGAAAAAAAGCAAAAGATGAAGGCAAATCTTATTGTTATGATTCATTTTGCGAAAAACTACTGGACAGTGAAGTAATAGATAATGAAAAACCTTTTACTGTTAGAATTAAAAAGCCAGAAAAGAATATAAAATTTACAGATAAATTAAAAGGTGAGTTAGAATATACTCCATTTGATGTTGATAGTTTTATAATTTTAAAAAAAGATAAAACTTCTACATATAATTTTGCATGTGCGATTGATGATATGTTGTGTAATATTTCGACAGTTGTTCGAGAAGAAAATCATTTGTCAGATACTCCAAAACAAATTCATATAAGACAATCTTTGGGATATGATGGAGAGATAAACTATGTTCATCTTCCTGTGCTTTTAAATATGCAAACAGGTAAAAAGATTAGCGAAAATGATGAAGATTTGGGAGTAAAAAAACTTGTAAATGAAGGATTTTTACCGTCCGCAATTGCAAATTATCTAGTGCTTCTTGCATATGATGCTCCTTGTGAAATATTTACAATAGAAGAAGCAATTGAATGGCTTGATGTAAATAAAATTTTAAAAGAATCGCCAGAATTTGATATTAAAAAACTTAGATATATGAATAGCGAACATTTAAAATTAATAGATGATATGAGACTTTCTAAGCTTGTTGGATTTGCGGATGAAGATATAGGAAAATTAGCTAAAATTTACATCGAAGAGTGTGATACCATAAAAGAAATAAAAGAAAAAATACAAACGGTATTTTCAAAAAAAGAAACTCTAAAAGGATTTGAAACAGAGTTTAAAAAAGTAAAAGAGTGTTTGCAAAAAGCCCCGTTTATTGAAGATTTTAACGAGTTTGAAAAATACATAGCTTCTCAAACAAAACTTAAAGACAAACAACTTTCTGTGCCATTAAGATTTGCTTTGACTGGTTCGACAAGCGGTGCAAATCTTAGTGATATATATCCTTTGATAAAAAATTATTTAGGAGAAATTATAAAATGATAAGTTCTTTAATTGTTGCATTTGCAACTATTTTCATAACAATATTGTCTTTGTATAAGTGGGTTATTATTATAAATGCTTTACTTTCTTGGGTGCAACCAGACCCATATAATCCAATCGTTCAAATGCTAGATAGATTAACACATCCTGCATATGCATTGCTTAGAAAATTTGTACCTACTGTTTTTGGAGGAATGGATTTAGCACCTGTTATTTTAATATTTGCAATTCAGTTTTTAGAAATATTTTTAGGAAATTTATTTAGTTCTATGATGTAAAATAAGCTACCAATTAATTGGTTCTTTTTTTAAATCTTTTAGTATTTTATTCGTTTTTATAAAATGATTACATCCAAAAAACCCACGATAAGCAGAAAGTGGGCTAGGGTGTACAGCCGTTAATATATGATGTTTTTTTTCATCTATAATTTTTTGTTTTTTAATAGCTGGTGCTCCCCAAAGTAAAAATACTATATTTTCACAATTTTGAGATATATATTTGATAATATTGTCTGTAAAAATTTCCCAACCTATTTTATGATGTGATTTTGGTTTTGATTCTTCAACTGTTAAAATAGCATTTATTAATAAAACTCCTTGTTTTGCCCATGGTGTTAAATCTCCATTTTCACATTTTGAAATAGTACTGAATTCATTATTTATTTCTTTTAGTATATTTCTCATTGATGGCGGATTTTTTATGTTTGTAGGTGTTGAAAATGCCAAACCTTGAGCTTGTCCAAAACCATGATATGGGTCTTGTCCTAAAATTACTACTTTTAAATTTTCAAAAGGCGTTAGGTCAAAAGCATTAAATATTTTTTCTTTTGGTGGAAAAACTATTGTATCTTTATATCTTTTATCAAGTTGTTTTTGAAGTAATTTATAATAATCTTTTTGTTGTTCTGTTTTAATTATATTTTGCCAATTCATTAGTAAATTGTACACTAAGTTTGATATAATTCTAATATAATTTTAAATAATTTTGGAGATATTTTATGCTAAAAGCAACAAAAAAAGATGTAGATTTTATTAAAGAACAGTTTATTGAAAAATATAATCAAGCTGTTACTGAGCTGAGGTATAAAAATGATTTTGAACTTTTGATCGCGATTATTTTATCTGCACAATGTACGGATAAAAGAGTAAATATAATTACTCCTTTGTTATTTGAAGAATATCCAACGATAGAAAAATTAGCAAATGCTAATATTGATAATGTTAAAAAAATAATTAAAAGTTGTAGTTTTTATAATAATAAAGCACAAAATATTATAAAAACTGCACAAAAAATTCAAAGTGATTTTGGCGGAAAAATTCCATATGATACAGAGCAACTTAAAGAGTTAGCTGGCGTGGGAAATAAAACAGCAAATGTTTTTATGATAGAAACTCAAGGTGCAAACTTGATGGCTGTAGATACTCATGTATTTAGAGTATCACATAGATTGGGTTTGAGTGATGCTAAAACAGTAGAAAAAACAGAACAACAGCTAGTAAAAATCTTAAAAAATGATTTACATATTTTCCATCAAGCAATGGTATTGTTTGGTAGATATATTTGCAAGGCAGTTAAGCCTGAGTGTGAAAAATGTTTTTTATGTAAAGTATGTAAAGCCAAAAAAACTTTTAGAGTTGGCTAATAGAAGACTAATTGAGAATAAGGATTGTTGTATTGTATTCTAATATAATTTTATAACCATAAGCTTTTGTATTTTATTTCACACTCACTTGACCATTCATAAGCATAGGAAGAAGCCAATCTCTAAGTTTTGATAGTTCTTGGTTTTGTTGTTCATTAACATATATTTTTCTTAAGATAGGTTGTACTTTTTTATCAAAGAGTTTTATTATTTCATGACCTGAATATGCAAACTTAAAAGATTTTAGGTCACTATGTCTGATACCTTTGTGAATACTACCAGCTGAAACATTATTTGTATATGCTTTCATAATATCACTTGATAGTAATATAAATAAAACATCTGATGTCACTACTTTATAATTAGGTCTTATTGTAAAAACTGATTCATTAATATTCCAGTCTATAGGTTTCTCTTGTATTAAATATGTTACACCTACTGGTTGAATACTAGTAAATAAAATATCTCCTATTTTTAAGTCAGACCTTTTATTAATTATTTCTAATGCTTCATCATTTACTTTATCACATTTATCATCTAAAACTACTCTACCTTGTTCAATATTTTTAATAGTTACATAATAATTATTACCTAAACCTAATTTAAAATTATCTCTAGGATTAAGTCCTGTACCTGTTTTTATAACAATGTCACTAAGTTCTTTAATTCCACACCCATCAGGAATATCTCTTTTTAACTCTTCATTATAAATCATCATCCCTCCAGATGATTTATATGGATTACCATTAACATCAGGAAAA
>JAOZVJ010000125.1 GCA_029938215.1 Arcobacteraceae bacterium
TAGTGATGCGAGATTTTTTGGTCAGTTTGGAGTTGATACGGTTGAATTTGGTGTAAAAAATGATACTATCCATTCTTTAAATGAAAGAACTACAATAAGAGAAGTTGAGGATTTAACTAGAGTTTTTGAATTTTTAATAAGTAAATTTTAAATTATTTTTTTAAGTTTTTTATGTTAACATTGTGGTAAGTTAGAATTGTATTTTGAGTAAGGTAGTAAAATGGGTAGTAATATATTAAAGCAAATAAATCTTTTGTATGTGGAAGATGATGAGGCAGTTAGAAAAGCTTTATCTAGAGGAATAAGAAAAAGAGTTAAAAATTTATATTTAGCTCAAGATGGTCAAGATGGTTATGAAAAATATTTAGAATATAAACCTGATATTATTATTACTGATATAAATATGCCTATTTTAAATGGTTTACAAATGGCTACTAAAATTAGAGATATAGATGAAGATATTCCGATAATTATAACAACAGCTCACAATGAAACAGATATTTTTTTAAAATCAATAGAATTGAAAATATCAGGATTTTTATTAAAGCCAATAGATACAAAAAAATTATTTGATTCTATTGAAACAAACACAAAAGCAATAATTTTACAACGCCAAAATGAAGAACAAAAAGCTATACTTCAAAAGATAATTAATACCAAAAAAAGCACAACTATTGTTACTAATTTTAAAGAGATAAATTTTGTAAATAATGCATTTTTAGATTTTTTTGATGTTGAAAATATAGGGCAATTTGTAAAAGAAAATAGATGTATTGTAGATATGTTCTCAGAACACGATGACTTTATACATAAAAACTTACTTGACTCTAACATTAAACTTTCAGATAATATAAAATTTGGTAAACTTTTTTATGAGTTAGTGAAAAATACAGATGAAACAAAAAGAGTTGTATTGATGATTAATAAATTTTTTGAGCCAAAATCTTTTTATATTGATATTTTAATAATTGATGAAAAAAATGGTTTTTATTTATTGGAACTTACAGATATCACAAAAATGACAATTGAAAAGGTTGTTACTGAACATAAAGCATATGTGGATGGACTTACTGGCGTTTATAATAGAAATAAATTTGAAGAAATTTTTACTATAGAAGTAGATCGTGCAAAAAGATATAAAAATCCATTATCAATAGCTATGTTGGATATTGATCATTTTAAAAAATTTAACGATACTTATGGTCATTTAATTGGAGATGAAGTTTTAATAATGCTTGCCCAAAATGTAAATAGTAATGTTAGAAAAACTGATTTATTTGCTAGATGGGGAGGAGAAGAGTTCGTGGTTATTTTTAGAGAAACAGATATTGATAATGCTGTTAAGATTTCAAATATGTTAAGAGAAAAGATTTATGATATAGAGCATAAAACAGCCGGTAAAATAACGGCAAGTTTTGGTGTTACTAAATATAAAGATGGCGATACTCTTGAAGCAATTTTTAAAAGATGTGATGACGCTTTATATAAAGCAAAAGAAAACGGTAGAAACAGAGTGGAATTTATAGAATAAAAAATATTTACAAAGGGGTTTTAAATGAATTTATTATCAAAATACGAAGATGTTGAGATTGATGGGGACAAGTCTATTTTACTTTTTGAGGAAAACAACCATAAAATTTATTGGCTTGGAATTGCTGCAAATGATGCTTTTAGATGCAATGTTTATTTGATACAGGATGATGATGAATATATCATAGTTGATTCAGGTGGTACAGAATTTTTTCATCAAATAAAAAATAATATTGAAAAAATAACAGATTTATCAAAAGTAACTGCTATTATTTTATGTCATCAAGATCCTGATGTTGCTTCTTCTATGATTGATTGGTTAAAAATAAACCCAAAACTTAAGATTATTACATCGGCTAGAACAAATGTTTTATTGCCTCATTATGGGATATCAAACTATGATTTTTATGATATTGGTGAAAATTTAGAATATAAATTTAAAAGCGGAAGAATTTTAAAATTTATAGAAGCACCGTTTTTACATTCTCCAGGAGCCTTTACTACTCTTGATTTGACAGCAGACTTTTTGTTTTCTGGAGATATTTGGGCGGCTCTTGATATTGATTGGAAATTGATAGTTGATGATTTTGATTCTCATGAAGCAATGATGGATTTGTTTCATATTGATTATATGGCTTCAAATATTGCTGCTCGTGGATTTGTAAGAAATATAAAAGATAAAAAAATTGATGCAATTTTACCGCAACATGGTTCTATTATTAATACTAATTTTGTAAAAAATGCATTGGATTATCTTGAAAATCTTGAATGTGGTACAGATGTTGTTTATAGTGATTTAAGTAATTAGGAATATTATTGTGCAAACAGAAGATGAGCTAATAGTAAAAATAAAACAACTTGAAAATAAAAATAAAATTTTAAATCAAGTAATAAAACAATCAGCTTTAATAAAGAAGAAATATAATGAATCAAAAAAACTTTTAAAAGAAAAAGAAGAAGAAATATTAGATTTAAATAATAATTTATTTGAGAAAGTTAAGAAAGAGGTTGCAAAAAACAGAAGTAAAGACCAGCTTTTAGCGGAGCAAAGCAAGATGGCTTCAATGGGCGAGATGATAGGTGCGATAGCCCATCAATGGCGACAACCTTTAAATGCATTGGGAATGCAAATTCAATTTTTTGAAGATGATTTTGAAGATGATTTAATAGATAAAGAATATGTTCAAGAATTTTCACATGATAGTATGAAATTAATTAATTTTATGAGTAAAACTATAGATAATTTTAGAAATTTTTTTAGAACAGATAAAACAAAAGTTGTATTTTCTGTAGAAAATGGAATAAAAGATGTTATAAATATACTTTCATCACAACTTGAAAATCATAATATTAAATTAATAGTCAATGGCGATGATTTTTCGACATTAGGTGTTCAAAATGAATTTCAACAAGTTGCTTTAAATATTATAAATAATTCAAGAGATGCTTTGATGGAAATAAAGTCATGGGATTTTAATCAAAATAGTCCAAAAATTGAAATATTGCTTGAAGTAAAAAAAGATAAAGGAATTATACAAATAAAAGATAATGCAGGTGGGATACCAAATGATATAATCAATAAAGTTTTTGAACCATATTTCACAACAAAAGAGCAAGGAAAAGGTACAGGAATAGGTCTTTATATGTCAAAAACAATAATTGAAAAAAATATGAATGGACAATTAACTATTTTAAATGATAAAGAAGGTGCAGTTTTTTTTATAGAGTTACCATTGTCTCAATAGTTTTTTAAATAAAAAATTAATGTTTAATTTAAAGTATTTTAAAAAGAAGTTATTTGAAGAATGCTGAGCAGAAAAAATCTGCTCATGTGAGAAATGTTACAGACCTGTAACGTTTTCTGCTTGAAGACCTTTGTCGCCTTCAGTAACTACGAAAGTAACTTTTTGACCATCATTTAATGAAGTTCGCTCGTTACCATTGCTGTTAATTTGACGAAAATGTACAAATACATCTTTACCGCCATTTTCTTGTTCGATAAATCCGAAACCTTTTTCGCTGTTGAACCATTTAACTGTTCCATTTACTAATTCTGCCATTGAGAATCCTTTGTGTTTAATATACCATATTTCTATGGTGGTTGAAAATCTAATAATAAGTTTGATTTTTAGATGAATTTTACTGTTAACAAAGAGTTATCAATATAAAGCAGACTAAAGATGTAACTAAAATCATCTTCCATTGACAACAGTATAGCTAAATTATACAAAAAGTAGACTTAATGAAAGATATGGGAGGCTGATTTATAACTTATTATTATAGTTATAAAA
>JAOZVJ010000050.1 GCA_029938215.1 Arcobacteraceae bacterium
ATGTAGTAAAAGAATTAAATAAAGATATTATCAAGTCTCCTTTGGATTTTTAGATAATATTGGAAGACAAATTATTAGATATTTTAGTTGAAAAAATAAGAGTTAAGCATTATTATAGTAAATCTACTTTTAATATACTCTTTGATAGCATAGTAATACTATATTTAGTGAGTGTGGTGATAATTTATGAAAAAAATATTTTTAATACTTTTTATTTTAGTGAATGTTTTTTCTTTAGAACAAAATGACAAAACAAAAGTTTTGCCGTTGTTGTTTGTAAATATTGATGTTTTAAATATTAAAGAAAAGCCTGACTTAAGTTCTCAAACAATTGGGCTTTATACAAATGGTGAAGCTGTTGAGGTGATTAATAAGCAAAATGGATGGATTGAAACTAAAGATGGATATATACCGTCAAAATTTGTATTTTTTATAAAACCAAAATTAAATTCTGCTAAAAAAATAATAAGAATTCAAAAAGAAAAATTACTTTTACGAAAAGAGCCTTCAAAAAATGGAGAAATTTTAGGCTTTTTAACAAAAGGTCAGCGTATATATTCTTTAAATAAAAAAGGAAATTGGATAAAAACTCCTTACGGTTACATTACTTTAAAGGATACATCTTTTAGTGCAACAAAATCAAAAAAAATAGTTAAAAAAGAACAAACTGTAAAATTAAAAATTAAAAAAATTGCCAAAACAAAATTGCCTGCAATTTCTTTAAAAGATCCTATTATAAAATTTTCTCAAAAAGCATATCTTAAATTGGAAAAAGAAAAAATTAAAAAGATTAAGTTTAATTTTGAAACTTACTTAGTCAAGTTGCTACAATCAAATAAAGAATATGATAATAGTTATTTAAACCATAAGCTAACTAGATTAAAAAATTTAATATCACAAGATAAATATAATTTTGATTTTTATTTTAGAGCAACCATAGGACATAATAGAGATATTTCTGATACTGGCAGTTTTACTGATAAATCAAATATTAATTCTGAACTTGTCTTAACAAAAAGACTATACGATGGTCAAAAAAATTATACATATAATAAAAAAGCTTTTTTAGAAAAAAGACTTTCTCAATTAGAGCATTTAAAAACCAAAGAAAAAGTTATTCTTTTAGGGCTAGATATCTATACAAATCTGCTTCTTGCACAAGAACAAATAAAAATTCAAAAAAAAGTACAAAAATATAAGCAATCACTACTAAATAATCTAAATAAAAGAGCCAAAGTGTTAAAAGTTATTGACTTAGATAGACTTTCTCTTCAAAATGAAATTTTAGATATTGAAAAAAATTTAATAATCCTAAAGCAAACTTACAAAACCTACACTCATATTTTTAGACAAAGTATAGATTTGGCAGCAAGTGGAAGACTAATGCTTGATTGGTTTGATGTTTCAAAATCAACTTCAAACTTACATAATCTTAAAAAAATGGCGGTTACAAAAAATAGTAATATCACTATATCTCAAAACAAACTAAAACTTATGCAAGCAGATATTGTGATGCAACATTCCAGAAAAGATTGGGAGATTGATTTTAGTGCAACAGCTGGTCATAAAAAAACAAAAAGCAAAGAAGGAAGCAATAGATATAGTGCCAATGGAACAGCTTGGAATACCGCCCTTGTTTTTAAATATCCAATATATGAAAGAAATGATATAACTCTAAATGTACAAAAAGCAAAAATAGAAACCTTACAAAGTAAAAATATTCTAAATATGCAACAAAAAGAAACATTAAATCTAGTAGAGAGAAAATTTAATGAATATAATCAATATAATAAATTGCATACTATTTTAAAAAAACAATCAAAAATATTAACTCAGTCAAAAGAAGGCTATAAAAAAAGATATCTTTTGGGTGTTGGTACATACAAAGACTTTAGTGAAGAATTGACAAAACACCTATCTAATGAAAATGATTTTTTAATAAATAGTGTAAATGTACGAAAAGCATTTATAGAACTTTCCATACTAACAGGAGATAGTTTTTTTGGAAAATAGAATTCGTGTAGTGCTTACAGCAGAAGGAACTTATCCTTATTCTGCTGGTGGCGTAAGTACTTGGGCGCATATATTAATCGAGGAACTTAAAGAGGTAGATTTTACACTTTTGCCAATAAAAATGAATCCTTTTTTAAAAATGAAGTTTACATTACCAAAAAATGTAGTAGATATCATCACTGTACCTCTTTGGGGTATTTTAGATCCTTCTGAATTTACAAAAGAGATATCTTTTTCAGATATTTATAGAGCTAAATTAAAATCAAAACAAGCAAAACTTCAAAAAAAATTTATACCAATTTTAAATACAATAATAGACTATATATATGAAAGAGAAAAAGACCTTGATTATCTTGGGGATGTTTTGGTTGATTTTCATAATTATTTTGATGAATTTGATTATCATGAAATTTTTGTATCTGATGAGATATGGCAGGCATATAAAAAAAAGATGGGGCAAATACATCTTGATTGCGATCAAGATATTCCAACAGTATCCGATCTTGTTGAAGGGCTTAGATTTTTATATAGATTTTTTATCACACTTTTACCTCCTATTAAAAAAGCTGAGGTATATCATTCTTCGGCTGCTGCTTTTTGCGGATTGCCTTGCATTTTGGCAAAGAAAAAATTTGGCTCAAAATTTTTACTAACAGAACATGGTATTTATATAAGAGAACAATATCTATTTGCTTCACGAGAAAAAATACCATTAAGAACAAAAGAATTTCTAATGGGTCTTATAACACTTGTATCAAAACTAAATTATGTTTATGCAGATGTTATCTCTCCAGTTTGTAATTATAATCAAAGATGGGAATTACAATGGGGAGCAAAAAAAGAACAACTTAAAACTATTTACAATGGCATTGATGTGGATAGATTTAAACCTATGAAAGAATATAGGATTGATAAAAATCCAACAGTTGTAATGCTTGCTAGAATTGATCCTTTAAAAGATATAGAAACATACATCAATACATGTCATCTTGTAGCAAAAAAAATACCGAATGTACTATTTAAATTATTTGGACATAGCACAAGTGCAGAATATTATGAAAAATGTAAATCTTTAGTTAAAAAACTTAAAGTAGAAAAAAATTTTTCTTTTGAAGGTGCTACTTCCAATGCTCCAGCAGCTTATAATCAAGGCGATGTGGTTATGCTTACAAGTATTTCCGAAGCATTTCCATTTGCTGTAATTGAAGGTATGGCTTGTGAAAAAATTGTGATATCATCAGATGTAGGAGGAACGGCAGAAGTTTTAAAAGACTATGGATATATAGTTAAACCAAAAGCATATGAAGAGTTTGCAAAACACACAATAGATATTTTAAATAACTTGCCAAAATATAGAGAAATGGAGATTGAAGCAAGACAAAAAATTTTAAATAGATTTACAGTAGAAGATATGGTAGATAATTATTACGATACCTATAGCGAACTTTTTCAACAATTCCAGAAAGAAAACCCGATACAACATGATAGAACAAAACAGATATAAAAAACTTTATGAAGATATAACAAATCATAAGGGTAAGCCTTTAAGTCATTGGGAGTTAACTGCTTTATTAGAGATACATGGACTAAGAGATATTGATGCTCAAAATGATTGGGAAAGTGAAAATCTTTTTGATTTGGCAAAAAAATTACAACATTTTATTCAAAACTATGAATATGAAGAAAAAGAACTTTCAAAAGAAGAAATTATCCCAATTCTTCCTAGGGTTATAAAAAATTACACAAGAGGACTTGCTTTTGCTTTGCCAATGCTAATCCAAACACTTGCAACTATTTTTATAGGTTATTCTTTATGGTCAAGCACACAAATTGATATGGCTTCTGCAACAGCAATTGCTATTGGCTCTTTTACTGCTCTTATTGTTACTGGCGGAATAGCACAAATTATCGGGAGACAAGGACTTTATTATATAAAAGTTTCACAATATGTTTTAGCTTCAAAAGTTATAGACAAATTTTACAAACTTGGAATTAAAAAAATTATATTAGTTGCAATTATACTTTCTATAATGCATTTTGTTTTTGAATTTATACCTTTTTATATGTATTTTTTAGCGATCACTTTTTATCTTTTATTATCAATTTTATATCTAAATTTTTCTATATATTATGCACTAGAAGATTATAGAAATATTGTTTTATTTACTTTTGTAGGAGTTATTTTAGTTTATTTTTTATATAGAGTATTTAATTTTGGGCTAATTCCTTCTCAAATTTCTGGCATAATAATTTTAAATATAATAATTTATCTTTTTTCAAAAAGAAAACTTAGAAAAATGGAAAAAATAGATCCAGAAGCAGAAGATGTAACGCTTCCAAAAGATGTAGTATTGTTTCATACATTAGCACCATTTTTTACTTATGGTTTTTTATATTTTCTTTTTTTAGTTATGGATAGATTTATAGCATGGAGCGTGAATGTTGGCGACAATCCATATATGATTTGGTTTAATTTACGCTACGAGCTAGGACTTGACTGGGCGCTTATAGCACTTGTCTTTATGATGGGGGTTACAGAAATCAGTATTTCCGAATTACTTATAAGAATAAATGGTGCAACTAAACATTATAAGCACAATGAAATTGAAATATTTAATAAAAGAATTATTTATTTTTTTAATAAATTTAATATTATATTTTTAACTTTTGGTATATTTGTCATATTGCTATCTTTTGGTATCATCTATACTTTAGCTATACAATATGACAATGATAGCTTAAATAATATGCTACTTCATCCAACGCCAATATTGTTTTTTGTTGCATCTGTTGCTTATTTATTTCTCGTAAAAGGGCTTATGAATATTTTGCTTATTTTTTCATTTTCAAGACCACAATACGCGGTACAAGCCATTTTTTATGGTGTTTTGGTTAATATGGGAATTGGTTTAATATTTAGTAGGCTCTTAGGTTATGAATTTACTGTTTTAGGTCTTTTGGCAGGAGCTATTGTTTTTTGGTATTTTTCAAGAAAATCTATAAAAAGATTGCTTGCAAATCTTGATTATTTTTATTATTCTGCTTATTATTAGCATATAAGGTTAATTTGTGAATAGAAATTTTATTTATTTATTTATTTTATTTATTTTTATTGGTTGTACTACAAAAGATGAAACGATCAACGCCATAGATCAAGACTTATTATTATCAAAAAATGTGCCAATTATTTATAATAGTTATTCAAGTGATTACCTAAAAGATGAAACTAACGGAAGAGAACTTATAAATGATTTCCCTTTTATCTCTTTATTTCCAATTATAGAATTTAGAGGAAAATTTAGCAATAAATTTTATGATAAAATACCATACAGATGGAAAGCATCTTTTCTTGAAAATGTAGATTTTTTTAGGCTTGTAAATAATCCTTTCTTATATGATTTTATTTATATTCAACCAATTTGGCTAGAAAATTTTACAAGAATTTCAAGTGATTTATTTGAAAATATTTGTTATTCATACAATATGTCAAATAAAGAAAAAGAGATTTTAAAATCTTGGATTAAGCAAGGCGGTATTTTATGGGTAGAATCTGGTCTATTCGCAACAGGATATGAAACCTTTACCACAAGAGTAGATAAAAGTGATGAAGAAATTTTAAAAGAATTAGCAAAAAAGTCATCAAATATGAATTTTTTAAACTTTGATTTGCTTACTTATCATTATGCGGCAAAAAAAATTGATCTAATGAAAATAAAGCCAAAAGAATCTGTATTTACAAATTTAAATCAACATAAAGAATTTAAAAACATAAACTCACTTCTTTTAAATGTCGATAATTTTATAGAAAACTATTTTATTTTAAATGGCAAAACACTTATGCAAGATAAAAATGGAAATATTATAGCTTCTTATGTTGATTATGGTGATGGAAAAATAGTTTCCCTTTTGCCGATTAATTTTACAAGACGATATTATGATGGAGAACTATTTAGATGGAAATTACTTTTTTATTTTTTAGATAAAAAATCAACTTCAACCAAAAACAAATCTTTATAATAAAAAATGATTAATACCGAAATATTATATGAAATATTTACTATAAATTTTAGTGCCTTACTTATGCTTGGAATATTTATATGGCTTGTTTTTTATTTATTTCCTCAGATAATATTTCCACAAGAACATATAAAAAATCTTGCAGATAAGATTATGTTTAATATTTTATATATGTTATCTTACACGCTACTAGTTATTCCTATATTATTGCAAATGAAAATATATAGTCTTCCTATATTTATAGCTTCTTTATTTATTACCAAATTACTTTTTGTTAAATTTTATTATAAGCAATTAGTGCGAAAATATATATATGATGTTAAAGTAGATATATACGCAAAAATTTTAGATATGGTTGAATTTAAAGATGAAATTTATTGGGAAAAAAAACAATTTTTTAAAAATAAAATAAATACTTTTATGAAAAATATAACTACCTCTAAAAGCTTAACATATTTTATAATATTTATTGTGTTTTTTTATTCTTCATATGTATTTGCATTACGAGGTCTTTACAGTTTGAGCGATGGGTTGTCTGATGTCGCTCAATTTATTGAATGGGTAGCCTTTATGGATCAGAGTAATTTTTGGGCTGATACTAAAACTTTTGGTGCAGATATGTATGGGCAATCGACTTTAATCTTTTTTTTAAAATCTATAACAAATATAAATTCTTTGATAATTTTTAATATATATCCTTTTTTTACGGTGCTTTTTTTATTATTTACTATTTATTATGTTATATTAAAAACTACAAAATCACACTATAGTGGACTTTTTAGCGTTTTGTTTTTTTCTATGATTTTAGTATCACCTTTAAATTATCTATTTACTGGAACTCTTCAAATTACAAATACTCCAGAAGTATTTAATTTTTTTAATTTTCCATTATATAAAATTCCAGAACATCAAATACCTGCCATTAAAGATTACGGAGTTGGTATGTGGACATACTGGAGATATGCCACAGGACTCTCTTATGAACTAGCTTCAATGATGTTTTTACCAAATATTTATTTTTTAATAAAAACTTTACAAACAAACTCCAATAAATATCTTGCTTTATATGGGATTTCTCTTTTTTTAGCCTTTACTTTTCATGGTGGTTCTGTTGTTTTTCTTATTCCTATTAGTCTTGTTATTTTTATAAATTCAATTATCTACAAAAAACTTTCTTTTGAAATTCTAAAAAAAGGTATTTTTGTAATTTTAGCAGGTGCTTTTTTAGGAAATCTTTGGATGTTTGCTATGATTAAATACGGTTTGCCAAAAGATGTGGGTGCTGCTATGCCTATACTTGACGAATTGCTTTCTACAGAACAATATGAAGAGGATTTTATATTAGAAGGAAATTCTTTTGAATTAATTCTTCCAACAGATATGCAATTTATTTTTATTGGATTTTCTCTTATTTTTTTAATTTTATCATTTTTTACCAAAAATAGATTTTTATTAAATTCTTTTGCATATGCTGTTATTATTACGATTATTATATTTTTTGCTCAAAATTTAGGATTACCAAAATTAGTACATTTTCAAAGGGCAGCAAATTATCTATTTTTATCTTTTGCCTTATTGAGTGGTTATATTTTTTATATATTAATTAATATGCCGTTGTTAAGATTATCAAAAATAAAATATGAAAAAATTATGAAATATTTATTTGGTATTTTAATTTTCTTTTCTTTTTTTGCCGCACCAAAATGGACTAGTGAAAAAGAATTTTGGAAAAATATTAGCAAAATTGAATATTCTGAGTCTCCTTTTTTGATATATAAAATTCAAAAAGATTTTCAACCACTTAGCTGGACAATAGTTGCTGATAATCAAACATTTGCAAAAGTTATGGGAAAAGGATTTCATATTGGAACAAATGATTTTTTACTAAACTATGATTCTTCAGAAAAAGAACTCCAAATTCCTACAAAAACAATATTTATTTTTCAAGAACACACAGCTCACGAGTATAAAGGTGGAGGTGAATGGTGGATTAGATGGAAAGGCGATATGTTTAGAAGTCTGAAAAAATGGATAACAACTTATCATTTAACACACAGCAACTTAGAAACTTGGTATAATGGAAAAGAATTAACAGTGTATAAAATAGACAACTCTGCTTATATGAAAAAACTAAATGAAATAGAGATACAAAAAAGAAAGAAACATAAATGATTGAAACTATTCAAAACTATTTAAATTATGAACTTCCTGAAATTATAAAATATAATATAGGTCTTTTTTTGCATTATGTTGATACAACGGTTGGCATTGCACCTTTAATCTTGGGAATAATTTTTATCTTTTATATTTTCTATTCTTTAAAAGTTAAAAAAATTCAAGAAGCTTCATTTGATTCACAAAATATGTTTTTTGAAGACCTTGGTGGTATTGAAGATGTTGAAGAAGCAGAAGAATATATATTATCATACAATGAAGAGATAGGAGCAAATTATACAGCTTTTTATGAAAAAAGAGGCAAAACATTTATGCTACTTAGTGATAATACCAAAGATAGTGGCAATAAATTAGCAGTACCACTTAAAGTGAATGAAGCAGTAAGAAGAAGAGGCAAAAAGGTAGCTGGATACAAAGTTTATAATTACATAAGTGAAGATAAACAATTTCTTTTAACTTTTTATTCTTTAAAAACCATTCATATCAGCAAATATCTTGGCTTTTTAGAAATGATACTTCAATATTATGAAACCTTGAGAAAAGGATTTGATACAAATGTAGAACAACAAATTCAAGAACATTCTAAAATTATCTCTGAAGAAATAAATGAAGGTTTTTTAGGACATAATAGTTTTTTAAAATTTATGTTGTCCTTGGTGCTAAAAATTTCAAAAGCACAAGGGCTTAGAATATTTTCTGATAAAAAAGATATACACTTAGGTGAAATATCTGAAAAAAATAATATGCAAAAATTATTTTATATTAGAAATACTCCATACAAAATGGAAGTTTATGCAAAAGAATCTTTAACGGCAGAACAACTTGGAAGCATTGGGAACTTTTTGGAATTATCGGGAACTTTTCTTTTAACATTGGCTGATGACACAGAAGTTGTTGAAAAATATATTAAGTTCCTAAAAGAAGCCACAGTACAAATCGAAACACTAAATCCAAATTATTTCAATCATTCTAAAAAAGTTGCAGTTGTTGCTGTACACACGGCAAAAGCTTTATTTTTGGGACAAGATAATATAAAAAATATTAAAGTCGCAGCTTTAATTCACGATATAGGTATGTCTGGAGATATTGAAACACTTATCAATAGTAGTAATAAGCTAGAAGAAAATGATTTTGATGCTATTAAATACCATCCAATAATTGGGTCTATTATAATACATCCTATCTCTAATGTATATCCAATAGGTTCAACTATCAAATATCATCATGAAAGATTTGATGGAAAGGGCTATCCTTACGGACTAAAAGGAAACAACATACCTTTAGAAGCTCAAATCTTATCATTCTCCGAAAGTTTTATTGGAATAATGGGCAATAGATCATATAAAAAAGGCTTGAGTTTTGATGATGCCATAAAAGAAATTCAACAAATGTCTGGCAAAGCCTTTAATCCTGTTGTTATTAATGCTTTTTTAGAATCTATTGATACGATTAAAAAACGGCTTGAAAAACTAAATAATAAAGAACAATAATTATTGTAGTTATTTCCTAAAAACAGCCACCTTAAATCTGTCTCCCATCCCAGTTGGGTTTAATAGTGTTTTTACTCTATTGGCTTCTTTTAAATATGTTTTTTCGTCTACATTTTTATGTAAAATTTCAAGTAAATCAATGATACCAAATTCTACTAATGCTTTTAATTGGGTGTCATATTTTATATTTTTGATTTTGATTTCTTCGAAACTATCTATTAAATGAGAAAAATTTACATCATAAGTTATGTCACTTTTTGCATAAAAATCTTTTAAATCTATTTTTTCATCAAATATTGGATGGACATTATGTTTTTCATAAATTCTACAAGAAAAATCATTTCTTGGATATTTTTCTCCATAATCAAATGTTATAAATTCAAATTTTTTTATATTGTCATTTAATTGTTTTGCAAAATTTTCATAGCCTACTGCAACTTCGCCTTTTGTGATTTTATATTTGTCGCAAATATTATTAATGTTTTCATCTTTGTGAGTTTCAAATTCAATTTTATCATTTTTTACTGTAGCTATTTGTCTTATGTTTTTTTTATCAGTATAAATAAGCTCACAAGGAAATGCATCAAAAATTTCATTTGCAACTACAAAAGCATTATCAAGTTTTAATTCATCGACATCATTATAATGTATTATTTTTACCTCATCGCCAAAACATTTTTTAAAATACTCATTTTGCCGACTTCTTAAATGTTCAAATCTCTCAACAATAGCAAATTTTAAAGTTTTTAAAAGTTCAGGTTTTAAAGTATAGATAAATTGTACGATATCAGAAAGCAAATATCCATGATGAGCACCTATTTCTACGATAGTTGAATTTTCAGGCAAAAATCCTTCCTCAATAACATCAACAATTCTTTTGCCTATAGTTCCACCAAAAAAACTACTCGTACTGACAGCAGTAAAAAAATCGCCCTCTTTTCCTATTGTTTTATAATTTGAATAATATCCATCTTCACCATAAAGCCAGTTTTGAAAATATTCACTAAATTTTAGTGAGCTTTTATTCATTTTCTACTCGTGAATAAATTTCCAAAAGTTCAATTTGTTTTTCTACATTCAGACTTTTTATATCAAGACTTTTAATACTTTTAGAATTTGTCATAGTTTGCACATCTGTTTCTGTTTTTTCACCAATACTTTGCAGCTCTATCATTTGAGTTAAAAGTGATTCGTAAAGTACTACATCATTTTTTGATATTTCTATTTTTTTATCCAAACTTTCTATTTTTGCTAAAGAATTTTTAAATAAATTTATTTCCTCGTTTTCTTTATCTTTTAAAGTAGCTTTTTTTTGAAGATATTCGATTTTTGAACTTTGAATAGTATTTGAATATTTTATATCAAAAGGTATAGTTATATTAAAACCTATATTTGTAGCACTTTTTTCACTTAATGATGGATTGTTGTCTATTTCGTGATATTTTGTAAAATCGGAAGTAAAATTTACAGTTGGAAGATAGTTTGAAACTATTGTTTTTTTTGTCCAATATGAAGTATCTATATCCTCTTTTGCTTTTTTTATATAAATATTTTTATCTAAAAACTCTTTATTGTGTATCATTTTTAAAATCGGCAATTCTAGCTCATCATATTTTTTACTAGATAAACTTGATAAGTTATTTACTAAAGTTTGTCTTTGAAGTTCCAAATCTATAAGCGAGTTTTGTTTTGTATTTGAATCCAAAATGGCATTATCTAAAAATGAAGCGTCCAAAACACCGCCCAAAACTTGCTCTTTTTTTCTTATGATATCTAGTTTTGCATTTTTGATTAGAAGCTTTTGCTTATCAATAGTTATATCTGTATTTTTAATTTGAAACAACAAATTAACTATTTGTTTTATTAGCTCTTTTCTTTGTGTATCTATGTTTGTTTTTGTATATTTTTGCAAGCTATGAGCATATTTTATAGCACTAAATATTCCACCACTTTTAAATACAGGCTGAGAAATACTTATAAATGATTTTTGCGTTGTGTATTTTTCTCCATTATTATATGAATATTTATAAGTTACTGGATTTATCCAATCTTTTTCTAATTTTTGACTATCTTGAATTGATTTTTTGTATGAATAATCTAAAATATCTTTTTTTGTTTGTGATAATAAATCTTCATTTAACTCTGAACTTGCATTTACACTTACGACTAAAAATAGGCATAAAATTACTAGTTTATTAAATTTTTTCAACTGTTTTTCCTAATCTTTTAAAACCTTCATCAATCTCTTTTTTAGAGATAGTCAACGGAGGCAAAAATCTTAAAGTATTTTTACCAGCCTTTAAAACAAGAACTCCATTTTCAAATGCTTTTTTAATAATTGTAGCTAAAGTATCTGCATCATTTACCCTCAGCCCTCTCATCAATCCAAGCCCAACACTTTGAGTAAAAATATTTTTATTATTACTATAAAATTCTTCTAGCTTTGTTTCAAAATAAATGATAGCTTCATCCAAAGCACCATTATTTTTATATTTTTCTAAAATATTACAAACTTCAAGTGCTGCTACTGTACACAAAAAATTACCGCCAAATGTACTACCATGATCACCAGCTTTTAATATATCTTTATGTGTTGTCAAAACTGCGCCAATAGGAACTCCGCCACCAAGACCTTTTGCCATAGTGATAATATCTGGCTTAATTTCATATAAGTTTGAAGCTAAAAATTCCCCAGTTCTAAAACATCCCGTTTGTACTTCATCAACTATTAATAAAATATCATTTTCTTTTAAAAATTTTGCCAATTTTTGAACTTCACTTTTTTCAAATGGCTGAACTCCGCCTTCCCCTTGAACCAGTTCAATCATTACAGCTACTGTTTCATCATCAATACTTTCATAAATATCATTGATTTTTTTATCAAAACTAAAACCATCAGGATAAGGAGCAAAATCATCTTTATGCATATCTTTTTGTCCCGTAGCTTTTACAGTGGTAATTGTTCTTCCATGAAAAGAGTGTTCTAAGGTTATGACTTTGTATCTTTTATTATCAAATTTTGTTTCACCATATTTTCTAGCTATTTTTATAGCTCCCTCATTTGCTTCAGCTCCACTATTTGCAAAAAAGGTAGCCACATCATAACCACTTAATTTTGTTAATAATTGCCCTAGCTTTGCCTGAGGTTCGATAGCATAAAGATTTGAAATATGAGTAATATTTTTTGCTTGTTTACAAATAGCATCTGCAACTTGCTCGTTTCCATGCCCAACAGAAACAACTCCTATCCCACTTGTAAAATCTATATAATCTTTTTCATTTTCATCATAAAGTGTTGCATTTACACCTTTTTTAAAATTTACATAATTTCTAGCATAAGTATTTAAAACATACTCTTTATCAATCTCTTCTAAAGTCATAAAACATCCTAATTTTCTTTTTTATTTAGTTATTATATCTTTTTTACACTTTACATAATTTAAGTACCTATTTGCTAGACTTTTATACTAA
>JAOZVJ010000126.1 GCA_029938215.1 Arcobacteraceae bacterium
CTAACAATTTCTGGTTTTGCAGCATCTACATAATCCTTAATAAGAGGAAGTAGACTTCTGGTTTTATCATGATTTTCTTGAGTTTCATCAATTATAGAAACTATAAAGTCCAAATCATTTGATATAGAATACGGAATACAAGTATAAAGTTTGTCAGATTCAAATACTTCACATACATCTTTAAATTGACAAGAGTCAATTATTGTGTTTGTTCTATCAGCTCTACAACCATTTACAGGATTACATAAAAGATCTTTATGCACATATACTACTTCTATCACTTTATTCGTAGTATCTGCTTCTATAAAATTAAAATTAGTAATATCAAATTTATCTTCTAAAACAATCGCAAATCTCCTATAAACATCTTGAATATGCTCATCATGCTCTATTGTTTTTCTAAATTTATATATATCAGCAAGTCTTGTTACAGTGTTTTGTACATCAAGTATTGGGTCTATTGTATTTTGCGATTTATGTGCAGTTAAGAATATATCAATTTTATCCTCTATACATACAAGTGAATTTTGAAGCTTACTCATATGTTCATTTATCCAATGAGCTACATCTTTGGCCTCACCGCTATTAATACCTTCTATTCTCTTTGAATAATCACCATCATGTGCTTTTTTCATAACTTTCTTTATAGATTCAAAAATTAACAAGTAAGGTACTATTAAATGCCTAATAAATAATAAAATAATAAAAATTAAAATAAGCGAAATAATAGAGGTGTATCCAATAATTCTAGAACTTGTTAATTTTAAATCATCAATAGTTAAAACCATAGAAATAACTCCAAGAGTATCACCAATTTTTGCCTCATGACAAGAAAGACAATTGATATCTTCTTTGATTTCCGCTTTATATGGTATTGTAATTCTGTAAGTACTATGACCCAAAAAATTTTCATTTACTGATTCAATTGTTTTTCCTGTTTTTAATACATTTTTATCAATATCATCTTTTGCAAATTCCTTACCTGCTCCATATTGTTTTTCAACAGATTTTGCTCTTACTATCCATAATCCATCAATATGATCAAGATTTTTTGTTTGATTTAGATAAAAATCTCTATTTTCCATAATACCATTTACCATGTGAGCTGTTAGACCATTTTTTACACTTTGTGCTACTAATTGTGCTTTTGTTTTTGCGCTATCTAGCCCAAAATCTCTTAAGTTTAAAGTGATATTTATAATCATTGCCAAAAACATTACGACCATAATCATACCAATAGTTGTAAAAATATTTCTCTTCTTGTTCATACTTCTTCCTTGTTGATAAATACAATAAAGCTTATTGTATCTATTTAAAGCTTTTAATTTATAAAATTTTAATAAATTTCTTTTTTTGATGGAAAATTTTTATTTTGCACATCTTGAACATATTGTTTTACACTGTTTTTTACTAAAGTTGCGCCATCTAAATATTGTCTTACAAATTTTGGTTTAAAATCTTCAAAAAATCCAAGCATATCTGACCAAACAAGCACTTGACCGTCAGTATCTACACCAGCTCCTATGCCTATAACTGGTATATTGACAGCATTGGTAATAGCTTTGGCAGCTTCAGATTTTACACCTTCAACTACAAGCATAAATGCACCAGCTTGTTCTACAGCTTTAGCGTCTTTGATTAATTTTTCTATATTTTCTTTATCTTTACCTTTTATTTTATAGCCACCATCTGCTCTTACATTTTGAGGCAATAATCCAATATGTCCAACTACGGCAATAGAATTTTGAGTTAAGTATTTTATAATATTTGCTTTTTCAGCTCCACCTTCGATTTTAACGGCATCTGCTTTTGTTTTATTGTAAACACTTATTGCGTTTTTTAATGCTGTTATTTCGTTTATATAAGTTCCAAATGGCATATCACATATAATAAATGTATTTGGAGCACCAGTACATACGGCTTTTGTATGATAAAGCATTTGATCCATTCCAATACTTAAAGTATCTTTTTGTCCAGCAAAACTCATATTTAAACTGTCACCAACTAAAATAAAATCAACTTCTTCGTCAAAAAGTTTAGCAAACAAAGAATCATAAGCTGTAATCATTGTTAGTTTTTTTATGCCTTTGGCTTTTTGTATCGATGTAATAGTTTGTTTTTGCATATGCAATTCCTTATTAAAATTATGATAATATTATATCTTACAAACAATTAGATTTAGGAATAATTATATGAAAAAATTAGTTGGTTTTATTACATCATCTTTGCCAAACAATAACTTTACAGTAGATTTGGCTTTAAATATGAAAGAGGCAGGTGTTGATACACTTGAATTGGGTATTCCTTTTTCAGATCCTGTTGCAGATGGTCCAGTAATAGAAAAGGCAAGTTTGGTTGCATTGCAAAATGGTTTTAAATTAAAAGATTTATTTGAAGTGTCGGCAAAAATAGCACCGCATATGGATACTCTTTGGATGGGATATATGAATCCATTTTTTCATTATGGTGTAGAAGAAATTTTATCAAAAGCAAAAGAATTTGGCATAACAGGCTCTATTATTCCAGATTTGCCTTATGAAGAATCTAAAACTTACAAAGAAGTTTTTGCCAAATATAATAATTCTTTAATTGATTTTGTTGCTCCAACAGATAGCTATGAAAGAATAAAACTCATAACACAAAATAGTAGTAAATTTATTTATATGGTTGCCTATGCTGGTATCACAGGAAGCGGTGTAAAAGAAGATTTGACTCAGGTTATTTCGAATATAAAAGAATGCACAGATACGCCATTGTATATTGGATTTGGAGTAGATGAAAACACGGCAAAAGAAAAAGCAAAAGGTGTTGATGGAGTAATAGTTGGTAGTGCTTTTGTAAAACATCTAACAGATGATAGTTTGAGTAATAGCGAAAAAATAAAAATAATTACTCAGAAAGTAAGACAAATTAAAGAAGAGATAAACTAAAGTTATACTATAATGCCAAATATTTTATGACCCCGTCGTCTAGTGGCCAAGGACATCTGGATTTCATCCAAATAACGATAGTTCAAATCTATCTGGGGTCGCCATCGTGTACATCGCACTTACAAGGTTTTTTTAAGGTTTCTATACAAAATGGCTTTCCAACCTATTTCCAACTTAATCTAATTATTTTAAATCAATTTTTCTTGATTTTCAGGTTCTTCTTCTTTTTGCATAATTTCAACCTCTTTTTCGATTTCGATTTTTTCAAGTTCTGCTGTTAAACTTTGATTTTTTTCAATTGCTTCGCTCGTTTTAAGATTCAATGCATATTCTCTTGATTTTGCCAGCTTTTTAGTTTTTGGTATTTTAATTAAATTATAGATTAATAATTCTCTATACTCTAGTAAGTTATAATAATCTATAAATTAAATAGGAGGGTATAAAATGAATAAAGAATACATACTAAGTTTTTTAACAACTCATAAGCAAGAGTTACAAAATAATTATGCCCTTACTAAAATAGGTTTATTTGGAAGCTATGCAAAAGATACTGCTAATGATAATAGTGATATAGATATAGTGATACAATCAAATAAAAAAGATTTCTTTTTAAGAGATGATTTAAAAATGTATTTAGAAGATAATTTTAAACTACCAGTTGATGTAGGCTATTTAGATAGCTTTAGACAGTATTATAAAGCTAAAATAGAAAAAGATATAATTTATGTCTAATAATAAGAAAAGAGATATAGAACTTTTTATAGTTGATATATTTGTAGGTATTGAAAAAATAAAAGAATATACTCAGCCTTTTAATAATCCAAGTGATTTTCAACATAGTAGTTTGCATTGGGATGCTTCTATG
>JAOZVJ010000127.1:0-3325 GCA_029938215.1 Arcobacteraceae bacterium
ATGTTACTTCATTTTTATAATCCTACCTGCCCATTTTAGCAGTTCGCTTGACAACACAAGACCTAACTTCACTCTTAAATGTAAAGCTATTTGCTGAGAATGTAAAAGATGATGAAGATTATAAGATCATAAAAAATATGAACTTATTTGGTGCTAGTAGATAAAATTTGTTGTTTTGTAATTATCTCTTTTTTGTGTTATAATCACGCAAAAAAGATGTAGGCAAAAATGCTAAAAATAAATAATTACAACAACTACATTTTAAAAAATATTTCATTTGAAATTAAAAATAAAAATCTTATAATTTTAGGCTCAAACGGTGCAGGAAAGACAACTCTTGCCAAAGCTCTTTGCGGAATAATATCAAACAACAGTGTAGAAATAAATGATAAAAACATATCGAAAACTTATGGAAATGCCAAAACAAAACTAATTAATTATATTCCCTCAAAGCTAGATATTTTTGATGAATATATGAGTGTTGAAGAGTTTTTATCGTTAAATAATCTATATGGCAACACAAAAATAGACGAAGCACTTGAATTGCTTCAAATAAGCTACTTAAAAAACAAATCTTGCAAAAATTTAAGTAGTGGAGAATCACAGCTATTATTATATGCTGGTGCAATTTTACACAATGCTTCTTATACTATTTTGGATGAACCTACATCAAATCTTGATCCAATAAAAGTAAAAATGATGTATCAAATTTTGCAAAATGAAAATTTACTTAAAAATAAAATCATAATTACACACAATCTAAATTTAGCTTATAAATTAGAATACGATGTTTTGTTTATGCAAAATGGTGAGATTAAATTTAATGGAACAAATGCAAATTTTTTTGAAAAGGAAAATTTATATAAATTTTTTGGTACAAGTGTAAAAAAAATCAATGATAATATTTTGGTGAATTTGTGAAATATCTTTTAGTTATTCTATCAATTTTTATTATTGTAATATCGCCATTTTTTGGTCAAATTGAGATTTCTGCTCAAAATATAACAGATGTAAGCAAAATGGATTATCAAATTTTTTGGGATATTAGACTTCCTAGAACTATTTTAGCTTTTTTTTCAGGTGCTATATTAGCTTTAAGTGGGCTTGTGTTTCAAACTATATTTAGAAATCCCATGAGCACACCTTTTACACTAGGAGTTGCTAGTGGAGCTACTTTATTCACCGCTATTGGTATAGTGCTTGGATTTGCCTCTTTTATATCATTGTTCGCATTTCTAGGTGCTATACTTACTATTATATTACTTTTTATAATTGCTTCAAGGTTCGATGCTATTCAAACTTCATCTTTACTTTTGGTAGGTATTGCATTATCGTTTTTTTATAGTGCCTGCTTGTTGGTTTTGTTTTTTATAAGTAACTTACAAGAAAGTTATGAGATAGTTAGATTTACAATGGGAAGCTTGGACATAGTCGGTTTTGACAATGTTTATCTTATGGCTTTTGCTGGCATATTTATTTTAGGTCTTGTAAAAAAATATCAATATCATATTAGACTTTTGCTTACCTCTTATGATTTTGCATATTTAAAAGGAGTGAATATAAAAAAAACAAATTATATTTTACTTCTTGGAGTATCTATAGTTGTTGTAATTTGCGTAAGTATCACAGGGCCCATAGGTTTCGTTGGACTAATAGTGCCTCATATTCTTAAAACAATAATGCAAAAAAGTGCTGATACTTTAATAGTTCCTATATTTTTCTACGGTGGAGTATTTTTAGTATTTTGCGATTTGGTAGCTAGAAATTTAGGAACTACTTCTGATATACCAATTGGGGTAGTTACTTCGTTTTTAGGAGCACCTTTTTTTATATATTTAATTATTCAGAAAAAAGCACGATAAAAATATAAATTTTACAAAAGGAATTTAAAAAATGATAAAAAATATTACAGGAAAAATAGATTTTGCAGAAAGCTTAAGAGGTAAAAAAGCAACTTTTTTGCTAGCACTTAGCAATACTAAAACTATAAACATAAAAGGTATTACGCAAGCTGGGATTTCAGGAATGATACACTTAACGCCAACACTTGACAGCGAATTTTTATGCATTGGAGAAGTAAGATGTATCAAGGATATTGCAAAAACTCCAAAAGGCGTACCAACCCCTGCCCTTATGACAAGAGGAGTGCATTTGCTTCATTCTTTTGGTGATATTGAAATTCTTGATTTAGGACTTGAAATTAAGCCAGAGTTAGATTATTTTAAAATATATGATTTTGATATAAAACCAAGTGATTCTATTGATAAGGGTGCAAACATAAATGCATTGGATTTGTTTGAAAAAGGTGTTGAGTTTGGCAAAAATTATGAATGTAAAAATGACTACATAATATTAGCAGAATCCGTACCAAGTGGAACAACAACTGCTTATGCCACTACAAAAGCATTAGGATATGATTGTGATGGTAAATTTTCAAGTAGTTTTAAAAATAAGCCTAACTCAATAAAAGAAAAAACTATAAAAAAAGCTCTGGAAAATATAAAAAACAAAGAAGATTTATTTGATAAAATAGGAAGTGTAAGTGACAATATGCTTATATTTAATGCCGGTATTATTTTAGGAAGTACCTATAAACAAACAAAAATAATCTTAGCAGGCGGAACACAAATGGCTTCTGTATTGCTTTTAGCAAATTCTATAGTAAACTATATGGGCGGAAGTTTGGATAGTAAAAATATCGCATTATGTACCACATCATGGGTAGCAAATGATGAAAATAGTGACATAAAAGGATTGCTTGAGATGTTGGATTTTGACATAAATAGCTATTATACAGATTTTGATTTTTCATCATCAAATCACCCTGCCCTAAAATTATATGATGATGGCGAAGCAAAAGAAGGTGTAGGAGCTGGAGGAGCTTTGATGTATGGTTTTTTAAATGGACTTACAAAAGAACAAATTATCAAAAAAGCCGAAGAACTTCTAGGATAAATTAATGAAAATATTATATTTTGGCGGACAAAAAAGTGGCAAATCAAAACTTGCTGAACTAAAAGCTTTAGAATTATCAAAAAATAAAAAACCTTTTTATGTAGCAACTTATAATAATAGCTTTGGCGACAATGAAATGTCAAGCAGAATTAATAAACACAAAATGCAAAGAAAAGATAAATTTAATACTATTGAAGAGCAATTTGATTTGACAAAAGCTATAAAAAATAACGGCACTTATCTAGTAGATTGTGTATCGATGTGGATTTTAAATAATATTTACAAAAAAGAAGATAAACTTTTAAAGCAAATTAAAAAACTTTCAAAACTAAATGCAAATATCGTTTTTGTTTTAAACGACACAAACAAC
>JAOZVJ010000127.1:3335-3736 GCA_029938215.1 Arcobacteraceae bacterium
CACAACGGTGTAGTTCCACTTGACAAAGAAAGTCGTAAATTTGTAGATATGACTGGAATTATCGGACAAAAAATAGCTTTGATTTGCGATGAAGTTTATGAAACAAAATTTGGTATAGAAATAAAGATAAAATAATACCCACTCTCACAGAAGTAATATTTTTTAAAATAAATTCTATTTTATGATTAGTCTATTCTTATTTTTACTCTCATCTTTTTAATACCTTTTTTTAGATATAATCACTAAAAATATGATTTACGGAGAATTAAATTGAGTAAAAAAACAGTTAAAAAAGTAGTTTTAGCATATTGTGGTGGACTTGATACTAGTATTATTTTAAAATGGCTACAAGATGAATACAATGCAGAAGTTATTACATTTACTGCAGATTTAGGACAAGT
>JAOZVJ010000051.1 GCA_029938215.1 Arcobacteraceae bacterium
CATCTTGGTATGGACCAAATTTTCATGCAAAAAAAACATCACATGGTGAAACTTATGATATGTATGCTATGACTGCCGCTCATAAAACTTTACCAATGAATACAATAGTAAAAGTTTTAAATCAAGAAAATGGCAAAAGCATAATTGTTCGCATAAACGATAGAGGTCCATTTGTAACGGGAAGAATAATTGATTTGTCAAATACTGCAGCTCATAAAATTAATATGGTTAAAAAAGGAACTGCAAAAGTAAAACTAACAATATTAGGATTTAATGCAAAAATAGCTACAACAGCAATAGAAAAACAAAAAGTTGCAACGATAAATAAATTTTATGTACAAGTAGGAGCATTTATCAAATTAGAAGGTGCAACATCTACAAAAAGAAAGTTTGATTTAATTTTAGATGAAGAATATAAAGCACTTATTAAAAAAGGTTTTCATAATAATAAGCCAATAAACCGTGTGTGGATCAGTGGATTTAGAAGTGAAGCTGAGGCTAAAGACTTTAAGGAAAATAATAGTTTAAAAGGAGCTATGATTATAGCTGGATAATAAAAGGGAAATAATAATATGATAGAAATAAATAGAGAAACTAAAGAAACACAAATAAAATGCAAACTTAATATTGATGGTGCTGGAATTTCTAAAATAAATACTGGAATTGGTTTTTTTGATCATATGCTAGAAGCACTTAGCAAGCATAGTGGGTGCGATATAGAGCTTACTTGCAAAGGCGATTTGCACATAGATGCTCATCATAGTGTGGAAGATTGCGGTATAGTTTTAGGACAAGCTTTTAAAAAAGAAATATTCCCAATTGAAAATATTGAAAGATATGGAAACGCAACTGTTGTTATGGATGAAGCTAGTACAGCCTGTGCTTTGGATTTAAGCAATAGACCGTTTTTGGTTTACAACATAAATATATTTGGAAAAGTTGGAGAATTTGACACTGAACTTGTGGAGGAATTTTTTAATGCATTGATAACAAATAGTGGTATAACTTGTCATTTGATTAATGAACGAGGCACAAATAAACACCATATTTTAGAAGCTACTTTTAAATCTTTTGCAGTTGCTTTACGAAGAGCTTTAGTTGAAAATAAAAAACTAGGAATACCTAGTACGAAAGGAATATTATAAAAATAAATAATTAGAAATTTAATTATTTATTTTTAATTTTTAATATGATTGAATTAATAGTATTAGATGTAGATGGCACTTTAACTGATGGTAAAATTACTTACACAAATAATGGCGATGAAATAAAAAACTTCGATGTTAAAGATGGACTTGCTATCGCTTCTTGGAATAAAAAATTAGGAAAAAAAACCGCTATTATTACTGGTAGAACTTCAAAGCTTATAAAAAGAAGATCAGAAGAACTAGGTATCACTTATTTATATCAAGGTGTAGACAATAAAGATAAAATTTTAGAAGATATTTTAAAAAAAGAAAATTTAACTTGGTCACAAGTAGCATCAATTGGCGATGATCTGAATGACTTAAAAATGCTAAAAAAATCTGCTTTATCTTTTGCTCCAAACGATGCGGTAGATTATGTTAAAAATATTGTAAATATAATTTGTATAAAAAATGGTGGCAATGGAGCAGTAAGAGAAATGGTAGAATATATTTGTAAATATGATGATATGCAAGAGGAATTTATAAAAGTATGGCAATAAAATATTTTATATTTTCTTTGCTAATTATAGCTACAATTCTTTTATCAGCAACAACTATATTTCAAAAAAAACAAATTCAAAAAAAAACAACTATTTTGCCAGCAATTACTTTCACAAACTCAACAATGTATGATATTAATACAAAAGAAGTATTGCAAATAGTTCAATCAAAAAAAGCACTTCATTATAAAACAAAAGATGAACTTTTTGATGCGACAGTAGTATTAAGATCAAAAAATAAAAAAAATGAGACAGATACAATTATTGGAAAATATATTTTAAAAAAACAAGATAAATTAAAATTTAAAGGTGATGTTGTGCTTAGTAGAAATAATAGTTTTATATTAAGCACTCCATTTTTAAATTATAATTTAAAAACACGAGTTGGACAAAATCAACATAAATTTAAACTTGATTATTTATCTCACTCTTTAAGAGGAAATAAATTATATTTTGATGGAATTAATGATATAATCAAAGCCAATAACGCAAAATTTAAATTAAAAGAGGAACAATGAAAAAAATCTTATTATTATTAACTTTAACGATTTGTTTATTTTCAAAAACTGTTACGGTTAATATAACTGCTGATAAATTTTTAGCTAATAAAGAAAAAAATATTACAAAATTTATGGGTAATGTAAAAATGACAAAAGAAAAAGATATACTAATTTGTGATAAATTAATCATAAACACAATACAAAAAAAAGATACAAACGAAACAATTGCTAAAGAATATATTGCGACAGGAAAAGTTTCATTTAATATAACCCAACCAAACACAACATACAAAGGAAAAGGTGATAAGGTTTTATATTATCCATTGGATTTTAAGTATATTATTATTGGCAATGGTTATCTAGAAGATATAAGTGATGGCAGAATACTTATAGGTGACAAAATATATATTGATGAAAAAAATGGGAATACAGAAATTGAAGGTAAAAAAAATAAACCAGTTCAATTTACTTTCCAAATGAAAGCTAAGGACAATAATGCGACTAATTGAAGCTTCTTTTCTTGTATCGGCTCAAAGCATTCAAGACTCTCCAAGTCCTGATGTGGCAGAAATCGCATTTTTAGGTCGAAGTAATGTTGGCAAAAGCTCATTGTTAAATTCACTTACAAAAAGAAAAAACCTTGCAAAATCTTCATCAACTCCTGGTAAAACTCAGCTTATAAATTATTTTAATATTAAATTTAAAAGCAAAGAAGATGAATCGCAATATTTTTATGCAAGATTTGTGGATTTACCAGGATTTGGATATGCAAAGGTTTCAAAATCTATAAAAAAAGATTGGCATAAAAATTTAACTCAATTTTTAGAACAACGACCTTCATTGCAAATTTTTGTACACTTAATAGATGCAAGGCACCCTACTTTAGATATAGATAAAAGCGTAGATGAATTTTTAAAGCATACAAAAAGAGGTGATCAAATTATTATAAATGCTTTTACAAAAATTGATAAACTAAAGCAAAACGACTTAGGAAAACTAAAAAGAGCTTATCCAGATGGAATATTTATATCGAATTTAAAAAACAAAGGCATTGAACAGCTAGAAACAAAAATATCTAATTATTTATTTAAAGCAGAAGGCATCAATTGATGAAAAACATATCTTTTTTTAAACCATTGGTTACGGATATACCATCTATGCAAAAATTAGTTGTTAAAGATGTTGAAAATGGAAATATTTTATCGCGAGATGAAAGTGAAATGGCTACAACCATAAGATCCTATACAGTTGTAAAAATTGATAAAAAAATAGTTGGTTTCGTAGCACTTCATATACATACTCCAACCTTATGCGAAATAAGAAGTTTAATAATAAAAAAAGATTTTAGAAGACAAGGATTGGCAAAAAAATTAATCGAAAAAACAATCAAAGAAGCAAAAGATTTTCAATTAAAAGAAATTTTAGTTTTAACATATCAAGAAAATTTATTTAAAAAGTTTGGATTTAAAGTTATAGATAAAGAATCAATACCAAACCCAAAAATATGGATAGATTGCATTAAGTGCAAACATTTCCCTAGATGTGACGAAATAGCTTTGACAAAATTTATCTAAATTTTGTCAATATCAAGTTTTCCATCAAATTCTTTTTTATCAACTTCTGTCACTATAAACTTAGCCATTTTATCAGTTTTTATAGAAATATCATAAGTGCTACCTGCGATTGAAGCATTTTGCTGTGTTTTCTGATCAAGTTTTGAAACAGCATCATTTATTTGTTCTATTCCTGCTTTTTGTTCCATACTAGCACTTTCAACATCTTTTATTATACCTATGGTTTCTGATATATTTTTATTAAGCTCATTATACCCATCTGTCATCTTATCTGCTATACTTTTACCTTCATCTGTTTTGACCATAGCATTTTCAACCAAAGTTTTAATCTCATTAGCTGCTTCTGCACTTCTTGATGCCAAATTTCTTACTTCTTGTGCAACTACTGCAAATCCCTTTCCTGCCTCTCCTGCAGTTGCAGCCTCAACTGCAGCATTAAGTGATAAAATATTAGTTTGAAATGATATTTGATCTATTATACTAATAGCCTCACTTATTGCTTCCACCTGATCATCTATTTCATCCATGGCAGTCGTTGTTTGACGAGCCAATTCTTGACCTTGATTTGCAGAAAGATTAACTTTTTGTGCATTATCTGCCATTCGTATAACATTTTCAGTACTACTTACAATTGTGCTTGTAATTTGTTCTAATGCTGCTGATGTTTCTTCTAAAGAAGCAGCTGCCTCGTTTGAATTTATATTTAAAATATTTACATTTTTAAGAAGCAAATCACTATTACTATCAAGTGCTAATCCACTTTGTTTATTGCTAACCAACATTTGTGTTATTGAGCTACCTAAACTATTTATATCATTTGCCAACTTTAACAAATGCTCTTTAACTCCGTTCGTACTTACTTTTTGCACATAATTACCTTGTGTATATTGCTCTAATATTATTAAAATTCTATTAATATTTTTTTCAATTTTTACACCCATTTCATTTAAATGATTTGTTAATTCTTTAATGGCTGGATTATTACTAGTAGCATTTACTCTTTTAGAAAAATTTCCCTGCACAAATTCATCAAGAACAACTACAGTATCTTCTATAACTTTTTTATCTTCTTCTATTGATATTTTTATCTTATCAATATTTTTATTGATTTCTTTAGACATATATCCTATTTCAGTATTAGATTCTTTTAAATGCACTACACTATTTGTTTCTTTATTGAGATATTTAAAAAATTTCAAAAGATTATCTCGAAAACTATTTATAGAATTATTTATATTTTTTGCTATAAGAAAAACAACAAATAAAAATAGAATAGTAGCTATTGTTCCTATAGTAATACTAGTTGTTATAGAATTTTTTGAGATTTTTTCTGTTTTATTTATGTATTTTGACATAGCATCAAATTTAGCATCAAATTTTTTACTTACCGTACTAGTAAGTTTATTTATTAAAACAAAAAGCTTAGCTTCTATTGGCCTAACTTCATCAGCTAAGATTTCTCTTCCATACTCTTCATCTTCCTCAATCTCTTCTTGTAAAACTTCTAAAATTAATCTATAAGTTTTAAAATCTTTTTTTATACTAGCATGTGCCTCATGCAACGATTTTTTATTCTTTTTATGTTTATTTAAAAATTTCTTGAAATTATCAATATCTTTATTTGTGTTTTTTAATGCATTTAAGTAGTTAGTATTTTTACGTACTGGTTTTTTTGCAACTATACTTTCAAATGCTTCCATTTTTGTCAGGGTAATATTTTGTTTAATACTTTTTATTATATTATTTAAAACCAAAGTTTGTTCTTCAATTAATTTATTATCAGTTTTAATCTTGTTTATATTATTTCCAATATCTGTTAATGCCGTATAACCACTAACAACTAAAAGTAGCAAGAAAGATATACCTATAGCATTTAATAATTTTAATTGCGACGAAATCTTCATTTTTTTTAACATTTTTATTACCCTTTTGATTTATTTTATTTTACACAAATACAAATATACAGCATACATTTATAATTGTACGCTGTAAAATTAAAAGCTTTGCCTAAAGATTAATAACTATTTTACAAGTTTTTTAAGAGCTTTAGGATGAAATTTTTTCTTGCAAACTTTTAAATCAGCTACCGCTTTACTTGCTTTTACACAATCTAGTTTTTTATTTAAAAAATCTTGTGCCGCATCGTTGGCTTTGTACTTTTCCATTTTAGATTTTATTCTGCTATCCATCATTTCATACTTGTCCTCAAACTCCCCAGCTACCGCAATACCACTAGCTATCATTGAAGCGATTATTAAACTAATAGTTTTCTTCATCTTTTTTCCTTTTATTTGTTTTTGCAATCATAATTTTTTATTTAATTACAACTCATTTAAAAATAATATCCTATAATATCTTATCTTTCAGTTAAAATTATAATTATTTTTTTAATAAAAATTCTGGTATATAAAGATTTTTATTAGAAATTTTACACCATCCATATTTATCACAATATTCAATTAAGATTGTTTCTCCAAAGAAAAATTGTTTTATAATTTTTGCATTAGAAGATGGTGCATTTCTAGCACTTGCTTTTTTGGAATTTATTACAACTTTGTTTTTTATATTTTTTTTAAAAGATATTTTTTTGGATAAATTTATATTTTGTTTATTGATATAAACTTTTAACTTATTTATTTCATTTTTTAAATATTTTATTTCTTTGGTTAAATTATCATTCTTGCTATTATTTATTGGTATTATATTATTATTTTGTTTTAAAGATTGATAATTTTCCCCTTCTATTTTATTTTTATTCATATCTTGTAAAATATATTTTATATTTGCTTTTAATTCTTTTATATCAGTAGTATTTGTTTTTGTTATATTTTTCTCATTTTCAAAATCTGTAAGCAATGAAGTAAAACCAATTTTAAATAAAAACATCTCAAGTTCTGTTGCTTTTTGAATTTTTTGTTCAGTTGCAAACAAACTACAAGCAACTAAAAATATACTAAAAAAGACTTTCATATAATTTTCCTACCTCATACTTTTAACTGTAAACATCATACTATTTTCATCTTTAAATTTCATATATATTACATATTCTTTTGTATTCTTTATAATAATTTTAAATTTTTCTATATCATTTACTATCGTATCAACAAAAGAATTTTCAAAAAAATCATCATTTAGTTTATCTTTATTAAATACAACTTTACTTTCAATTCTTAAAAGATTATTTTCTTTTGACACCAAATAAGTAATATTAGTGCAAAAACTATTATGATAAGAGCTTGAAGTTTTTAGGAGAAAAACAGAATTTTTTCTTCTATCTTCTAATATTTTATTTTCTTTAGCAATCGAATGGACAATATCTAAAAATAGTATCTTTTTTAAATTTACTTTATTTTCGTACTTCTCTAGTTTGTGACCAAAAAATTTATTACTATATTCTGCAATATTTAAAGCTTTATATAAAAATAAAATAATAATAGCCAACAACACAATTGATATCAAAATTTCAATAAGTGTAAATGCTTTTCTATTCATTGCTAATTTTCCAAAGAAAATCTATAAAATATTTTTTTAATTTTATCATCAATACTTAAATGTGTCTTCTTGATATTTACTTTTAATTGATACTCTTCATTTCCCAGTTCAAGAGGATCTAGATTTTCATCTTTTACTTTTATCTTAATGCTTTTTAGTTCTCTTCTTATCTCATCATCTTTAAATTTAACTTCATCGCCTAAAAAAATATTTTTATTTCTAATATTATTTTTATTATCCAAAGATATAGCAGAAATATAAGAATTATATTTAGTTGTATCTTTTGTCTTTTGTAAAAAAAATAAATTATTTTCTTTAATTTGAAGTAGAGATACTATCACTATCGAAATAAGCATAACAGATATCAATACTTCAATAAGTGATATTGCTTTTTTCAATTATTTTAATCCTATTCTTATAGCTTCCTCAAGTGAAGTTTTCCCATTTTCAAGCATTTGTTTTAGTTGCTCTTTAATTGTTATCATTCCATTTTTTTTAGCAATTTCTAATAAATCAATATCATCAATCTCATCTTTTAACGCTATTCTAATATTTGTATCCAAAATAAAAATTTCTGCTATCGCGCATCTACCACTATATCCTGTAAAATTACATTCACTACAACCACAAGATTTATATGCTTTTATATTTTTATTTAATTCAAATTCATTTAAATTATGCTCTGCAACAACATCTTCCTCTTTACAATTTTCACATAATTGTCGAACTAATCTTTGTGCTAAAACAGCCAAAACAGAAGATGAAACCAAAAATCTTTCAACTCCCATATCCATAAGTCTTGTAACAGCAGCGACCGCAGTATTTGTATGAAGTGTTGAAAATACCATATGCCCAGTAAGTGCGGCTTGTATTGCTATTTTTGCCGTTTCAGTATCCCTTATTTCTCCTACCATAATCACATCTGGATCTTGTCTTAAGATACTTCTAAGTCCACTTGCAAAAGTAAGTCCAACTTTTGAATTTACTTGTATTTGATTTATATTATCGCTTTTATATTCTACTGGGTCTTCTACTGTTATTATATTTCTATCTGGACTTTGAATTTGTTGCAAAAGAGAATGCAAAGTGGTTGATTTACCACTTCCTGTAGGTCCAGTAACCAAAATCATACCATGAGAATGTTTAGTTAATTTTTCAAGCTGCTTTGTAGTGTTACTATCAATACCAAGATCTTCTATAGTTGGGATATCTTCACTTTGCATTAAAATTCTCATAACCACTCGTTCGCCATAAAAAGTAGGCAATATAGACACCCTAACATCCAAAGTTCGCCCAGCAATTTTAATAGCAGTTCTTCCATCTTGCGGAATTCTTTTTTCACTAATATCAAGATTTGAAATAACTTTAATTCTACTTATGACCAAAGACATAATATTTTTATCCAACTCAATATGCTTAGATAAAACACCATCAGCTCTATACCTAACTTCACCCTTAAACTCATGAAGCTCTATATGAATATCTGATGATTTCTTTTTAATGGCCTGATAAAATAAAGAATTTACAAATTTAATAATTGGAGCCGATTCTTCACTTGTCATAATATCTGATGAAGTTTTTAAAAATTCAGCTATACTTATATCGTCTTCTTCTGCTGTTGCCTCTTCTTGTTGCGTAGCAATTGCAGACATCTGTCTATCTGCTTTTAGCTCAATAAATTGATTATAAAGACTATCAAATGAATTTTCATCAAGCACTATGATTTTTTGTTCAAATTCTTGCTTAGATATAAAATCAAAAGCAATGCTAAAATATTTTTGTGAAACAGCAATTACATCTTTGTCATCCAAAGCTGTGTGCAAAACAAAGTTTTTTAATGCTATTTCATACCCATCTTTTTCTATTGGTTTTAAATTTTTATTATGAATTTCTTTAATGTTTAACATATCTTAACTACCAAATACTTTTATCTATACAATTCTTCATAATCAATATCCTGCGACTCATCATCTTGTGATTTTATATCTTTTGCAGGATATACTTTTTTATAATTTTTTTCTTCTAATTCTCTTTTTTCTGCTGCTATACTAGCCAATGCCATCTCTCTATTTGTTTTATCTTTTTGAATTTGTAGTTTTCTTTCTTCCAATCTTACTTTCAAATCCTGAGTATATTTATCTTCCAAAACTTTAAGCTGTGACAATTGTGTTCTTATCGAAGTCAAATCAGAACTAGTAGGAATCATATAAGGAGTAATAATAATAACAAGATTTATTCTACTTTGTACCTCTTTATTGTTTGTAAACAATGCACCGAGAATTGGAATATCGCCAAAAAAAGGAACTTTATCTTCTATGCGATCAGTAGTATTTTTAATATATCCGCCAAGGATTACTGCTTCACCATTATTTACAATTGCTGTTGTTTGAATATCTTTTTTTGAAGTATCAGGATTTGTTTGTCCATCTTGCAACTCTTTTGCATCTTCTAAAACAACACTAATATCTAAACTAACTTTACCACCAGATGATATTCTAGGTTTCACTTTCAAAGTAAGCCCAACATCTTCTCTTTTAAAAGTAATATTTGTAGTATCTGAGCTTGATGTTGTGCTTGTAGCTCCTGTTTGAAATGATTTTGTTTCACCAACATATATTGAACTTTCCTTATTGTTTATACACAATAAAGATGGCTCAGAAACTATATCAATAGCTTGGTTGTTTTTTAAAAGATTTATTGTTGCACCAAGGGCTAAACCTTTTTTTAAAGTAGTTATGTCTGCAGCCGCACCACTAATTAGCGAACTCGCAACTGTTGCTCCACCCATATTTGATGCAAATGTAAACAACCCATCATTACCTAAAGTTCCACCAGCCAAACCATATTTTACACCAATATTATCTGATTTTCCTTCATTGACCTCAATAATTCTTGCCTGAACATATACTTGCTGTCTATCAATATCAAGCTTATCAATCAATTCTTTAAAATAATTTATTTCCTCTTTTTGACCCATTAAAATTATAGCATTTGACTCTTCATCTATTGAAGCAAATGGTTTATTATTTTGGTCTTTATATTTTTTATTGCTTATTATACTTGTTAGAATTTTTATAATATTTTTTGATTCTGCATTTTTAAGATAAACAACTTCTACGACCTTTTCTACCAAACTTCCTTTATTTTCAATATCGAGCAAATATCTTTTTAAAAAATCAACATTTTTAGCTTTTCCTACAAGCATTATTGCATTCGTATCTTTATTTAATAATACAGCCACTTTTTCTTTTTCTATTTTTTCATTAAAAATTGTTTTTGCTACATTTTTAACATCACTGATAACAGCACTTGCTTTTATATTTTTAAAATTAATTATCTCAATTGTTTTTTTACTATCTTCCGAAATAATACCTATAACTTTTTTTACTGTTTTAATATTTGATAAAAAATCAGTAAGAACTATAGAGTTTGAATTTTTATCAGTTACTAATTTTGCTGATTTGCTTATAAGATGTCTTATTTTTGCACTTATATAATCAACATTTGAATGATGAACTACAAATACTTCCGTAAGCATTTGTGATGTGCTTATTTTAGAAGTATCTTTGTACACAGGAGTATTGTACTTTGAAGCATCGTTTATACGAACAATTCTCAATATTCCTTTATTGTCAATTATTGTATATCCTTTTTCCTCAAGAACAAATATTAAAATATTTAAGATATCTTCTTTATAAACAGGCTTATTTGAAATAAAATCAACTTTACCATTTACTTTATATGTTAATAAAATATTTTTATTTATTATTTTTGAAGTAATTTTTATCAAATCGCTTATTTTCAAATCTTTAAAATTAATATTTATCTGCTCTTTTGAACCTGCGAACAATAACCCAAAACTTAATGTTAATACCAATATAACCTTATTCAATTTCATAATCCAACTCCATCTCTTTACCATTTCTTAAAATTTTCATATTTAAATCAGTAATTTTATTTATCTTTTTATATAATTTAAAAGCATCACTATAACTTTTTAATTCTATATTGTTTACTGATTTTATTATATCATTTTTTCTTAATCCTAGTTTTTCAAAAACACCTCTTGCACCAATTCTATTTACTTTAAATCCATTTATTTTTCCATTTATTTTTACTTCACTTATGTGTATTTCTTTCCATATTTTATCAAAATTATTAATATAGCTATTTAAATATGCTCTTTGAACAGAAACTTTATCATCTAAAACTATAATTTTTTCATCATCTCTTGGATCGTTTGTCTTTTTTGATTGTACATCTTTTTTTATCGTACTAAAACTAACTTTTTGACTATCATTTAGTTCTATTTTATATTCAATATTATTTTTAACAAAAACAACATAATTTAAATAAATTCTTGTCAATATATATTCTTTAAATTTCTCTCCTACTGAAAGTATATATGTTTTTGCACTTTTATCTTCTAGTATTATCCAACCTTTTTGTTCCGCCATATAGTAAACTGCTTTTAGTGAAACATTTGAAAGAAATTTATATTCTTGTTTTTGTACTTTTATTATTGATTTTTGCATCTCTATTGTTTTTTGTTCTTTAAATGATTTTTCAATATTAAACTTTCTATACTCTAAATTAATCTTATCTTTTTTGTCTATTTCTATCCCGTTTTTTGGCAATAAGAAATACAGTAAACAATTTATCAAATAAGCAATAGACACAATAACAACAATTGCTATTAAATTTTTGATAATATTAGAAAAATTTATATTCATAATGATAATTTCCATTTTTTTGTTTTTTCAAATGTTGCAATATTAAACTATAATTTACAATAAAATTTTTGGTTGGCTTAAAATTGACAATGATACTCTTATTGTTAATATTAATTTTCGTATTTGCATTGCCAATTTCTTTTGATGAAATCTTTATGCCAAATAATGATATCTTTGCATTATCTATCTTGGCTACTTTAACACCTTTTATATACAAAAAAGCGTCTTGCAATTCAAAACCTAAAAATTGCGATAAAAAGATTTCATCCGATATCACAATATCATATTTTTTCAATTCTTTTTCAACCAAAAAATATAAATTTTGTTTTGGAAAAAACAATAAAAATGTGAAACAAAATAAAACCATGAAAGCTATTAATTTTAATAATCTCATATCTTACTTCTCAACTTCTAAATTTAAAATAGATTTTTCCAGTGAAAATTTTTTTATAATTATTTTTTCATTTAAAATTTTGTTCATAAATTTATCAATGGTTGTCATATTTACATTATTTATTCTGAGTACAATAGTTTTATCTTTTCTTGTAACATTTGCATTGTTTATATTTGATAATTTTAAAATCTTCTCAATTTTATTTTTATTTTTTGAATTTTCTTTCCAATCTTCTTTTAAATTGTTGTACTTATTTGATATCATCATATATTGTTTATTTTGTTGTTTTGCCAATTCTAAAGAATCGCTAACATAATTTAAACTAAATAAAGAAACTATTAATAAAAAAACAACAATTATAA
>JAOZVJ010000128.1 GCA_029938215.1 Arcobacteraceae bacterium
GAACATATAGAATCAGGTATGGTTACAAGAGCAGTTGAAAATGCACAGAAAAAAGTGGAAGCTATGCATTTTGAAAGTAGAAAGCATTTGCTTGAATATGATGATGTAGCAAATGAACAAAGAAAAGTTATTTATACTTTTAGAAATGACCTATTAAATAAAGATTATAATATAAATAGTAAATTGGATGAAAATAGGGCTGAATATGTTGCAAATTTATTAGCTGATTGCGAAATAGCAGATGGAATTCCAAGTGAAGATTTTGATTTTGAAAAAGTTTTATTAAAAATTCAAGAGGAATTAAATATTCAATTAAAACAAGAGAACATAAAAGCCAATAGTTTTGATGAAGTTGAACAAAAATTAATAACAATCTTTACAACTATTTACAATGAAAAAATGGATATGGCTGCACCAGAACAAAGAAGCGAAATTGAGAGAATTTTATATCTTCAAATTTTAGATAAAGCTTGGAGAGAGCATTTATATTCAATGGATACGCTTAAAACTGGAATTGGACTGCGAGGATATAATCAAAAAGATCCATTAGTTGAGTATAAAAAAGAAAGTTACAATATGTTTATTGAACTTATTGCTTCAATTAAAAATGAAATAATAAGAATATTATTTACAGTTCAACTTCAAAATAAAGAAGAAGAGGAAGCAGAAATTGCACGAATGAAAGAGCAAATGCAATCTTCAAATGATGAGATAAAAAAGAATCATCAAAATGTTCCTGTAATAGAAAAAAAGATTGCAAGAAATGAACCTTGTCCTTGTGGAAGCGGTAAAAAATATAAGCAATGTTGTGGAAAAAGTGGACCCAAAAGAGGGCTTGTAGCCGGAAATTAAAGTTTGAATAAAAAACTCGTAAATTTTATAGTAAAAAAATACCTTAGATGGGATAAAAAAAATCCATTTATTAGTATCAGTGCACTTTTAGCTTTTATTGGAGTGGCTATCGGTGTAATGGTACTGATAGTTGCTATGGCTATTATGAATGGTACTGCAAAAGAGTTTGAAGACAAGCTTTTTACTATGAATTATCCTTTAAGTATATATCCTAAATTTACAAATTCTGTTGATGATAAATTATTAAAACAACTTGAACAAGAATTTCCAAGTCTAAAATTTTCTCCTTATTTTTCTTCTCAGGTTATGATAAATAGTGATGAAACTATGAGTGGAGGAATATTGTTTGGGGTTGATGTTAAAAAAGAATCAGCAATAAATAAAATTTATGCAAAAAGTGTAAAAAAAATAGATGACTTTGGTAAATATCATTTAATAGCTGGACAAGGAATTAGAGATGAACTATATTTAATGCCTAATAAAAAAGTTACTTTATATTTTACTTCTATTACACCAAGTGGTTTATCTAGTATGCCAAAAATGAAAAGATTTGTCTATAAAGGGGAGTTTAAATCAGGGCTAAATGCTTATGATAAAGCCTATATGTACACTTCTCTGGAAGCTTTACAAACAATACTAAAAAAACCACACAATACTTATGATGGTATTCATATTTATAGTGATGACCCTTTTGAAGATTTAAAAAAAATTAAGAAATTTTTACCAAATTCTATTGGCATTGTAGGATGGTGGCAACAAAATGGAAACTTTTTTGCTGCAATGCAGATGGAAAAAAAAGCTTTATTTATAGTGTTGATGTTGATTATTTTAATAGCTTCACTTAATATTATTAGTTCATTGCTTATGACTGTGATGAGTAGAAGAAAAGAGATAGCATTGCTTTTATCTCAAGGTGCATCAATACGGGAAGTTAAACAAATATTTTTAAGATTAGGTGTTATTATAGGATTTAGCGGTGTAATTATTGGTGTTTTTCTTGGATTTGGTGGAATATATTTACTTGAAAATTTTGATATTATTTCTCTTCCTGCCGATGTTTATGGCACAAGTAAATTGCCATTACTTTTAAGTAAAATTGATTTGATATTTATAGTTTTAGGCTCATCGATTATTGTATTTTTATCTTCATATTATCCAGCAATAAAAGCTACAAAAATAGATGTTTTAGATGTTCTTAGAAACGAGTAAAATTTTAATTATCTAAATTCTGAAGTATTAAAGAGTCCATAATTTGATTTTTATATTTCATTTTTTCTAGTTGTTGTTCTAAAAATTTATTTTCTTCTTTTAAAGATATATGTTGAGCGTGAAGTTTATTGATATCTTTGCTTAAATAATAAATATTATTTCGTAAAAATATTTTTGGCATAAAAATAGTTAATATAAGAAATATAGTTAAAAATATAATAATCAGTGAATTTTTTGCATTTAAAAATGGCTTTTTTTTAGTCAAATTTAAATACTCTCATTTTAGAGCTTCTGCTTCGTGGATTTGTTTTTATCTCATCATTTGTTGGCACAATAGGTTTTTTTGTGATTATTTTACCTTTTTGGTGATTGTTCCCGCATTCACATCTAGGTAAATAAGAAGGACAGATACATTTTTTTGTCCATTTTTTAAAATAATTCTTTACTATTCTATCTTCAAGAGAGTGAAATGTTATTATTACTATTGTACAATTTGACAAATTTGCTTTTTCTATATTTTCAAAAAGATTTTTTAGTACGCCTAGTTCATTATTTACTTCTATTCTAATAGCTTGAAAAGGTAAAGTTGCAGGATGAAGTTTGCCTTTGTACATTTTGGTACTTAAAAATTGTGCTAAATCTTTTGCACTATTAAATGGTCTGTTTTGAGCGATCAAAGAAGCTACTTTTTTATATTCTTTTACTTCTCCGTATTCTTTAAAAATTTTTTCTAATTCTAATTGTGAATAATTATTTACAACATCTTTTGCACTAAAATCTTGTTGTTGATTCATTCTCATATCCAAAACTTCACTTTCAAAACCAAAACCTCTATCAAGTTTATCAAGCTGTAAAGATGAAACACCAATATCTGCTAGAATACCTGATATATTATAATCTTTAAAAGTCGATATAACATTTTCAAAATTTCCTTTATTGAAAACTATTCTGTTTTCAAATGATTTTAATCGTTTTTTTGAAAATATTAAAGCTTCTTCATCTTGATCATTACAAATTAATTTTATATTTGGATTTTTTTTTAAAATACCTTCACTATGTCCACCATAACCTAATGTACAGTCAATTATGTAACCATTATTACAATTAGCAAAAGCCTCAATAACTTCGTTAAACAATACTGGGATGTGCGGTATAGAATCTTTTATCAAATTTTGACCTTAATTTTAATAATGTTATAATATCTAAATTATTATTTTAAAGGATTTAATTTGATAGAGAAAAATATAGTTGAGTTGTTGTCAAATATTTCATTAGCACTTTTTAGGAAAAATTTTTTCGGTATCTATCACGGTTCAATATCATCAAAAATCAGTCATAATAGTTTTGTGATTAATACAAAAGAAGCTATTTTTGACGAAATAGACTCTTCATCGTTATGTCATCTTACTATGAATAAATATGACTATAGTTGGAAACTGGCAAGTATTGAATCTGATGTTCATAACTCAATTTATAATCAAATACATGAAGCAAAGTATATAGCTTGTGGTATGCCGCCAAACACAACAGCTTATGCTTTAGAACATGATATTATTAAGCTTGAAGATTATTTTGGAAAAACCATTTTTGGAGAGATAA
>JAOZVJ010000052.1 GCA_029938215.1 Arcobacteraceae bacterium
TTATAAATTGTAGCTAAATCATAAGTTAAAGTTTCATTTACAATCTCTACTAGCCTTTGATGATAGCTAATATGTCCTTCTAATACAAAAGGATATGCTCCACTTTTTAAATATTCTTTAAAATATTTTAATGGTTTTATTTTTGTTAAAATAGAAGCTGATATATCAAGATGATTTGCCAATACTTCATCTAAGGTATATGAATTAAATTGTTCATTGCTATGCAACTCAATATACTCTCTAAGACTTAAAACTGGTAACCTATATATTAATGCTCTTCTGCTTAAATCACTTTGACATTGCTCTAAACTAATAGCAGATGAACCTGTAAATATAACTTGAATATCAAAAAAATCGTATATATTTTTTAAATCTATACAAAAATTTTCTTTTTTATGTATCTCATCTATAATTAAAACTTTTCCACCATATTTGGAAAAATCTTCAGCAATCTCAAAAAGTGTTTTAGAAGCTATTAGGGGATGATCGCAACTTATATACATATACTCATCACTTTTTAGATTCTTATCTTTTGCTAAAGTTTGAAGATACTGTAACCCAAGTGTAGTTTTACCTGCACCTCTTGAACCTATAAGTCCTATAAGTTTTGAGTTGAAGTCTATTTTATTAAATAAAAACCTTTTGTAAGTCGGTAGCTCTTGAGCTAATTTTATCGTTGAGTATTTTATAAGTTGTTCTGTCATATTTTTATCCAATCAGTATATTGATTGAATTATATAATAAAAGAGTTAATACAATGATTAAATAAGCTTTTTAACAGTACTTTTTGGAAAATTCTAGTGAATTTAAATAATAGTTTTCTAACTTTAGAAATCTTTTTTTGTAAGATAGTTTTTTGATTTTGCACCACAGCACTCCCAATTCTTTATTTTGAAAGTAAAATCTAATTTTACAAAATTGTCAATTTAATCTAACTTTAAGAAATGTTATGTGATAATTTTATTTACAGATAGGTATCAATTGATACCAAAAGGTGAGAGTCCTTATGCTCAGATAAAGATGAGAATGTTTTCAGTCCTTTGATAATTTAGTATTATCAAAACCGTGTCATAATATATAAAAAAGGATAAATTATGAGAATTAATACAAATATAGCATCACTAACAGCACAAGAGGCTTCTGCAAATGTTGGAAAAAGATTAAATAGTTCATTAGAAAAACTTTCAAGTGGTCTTAGGATAAACAAAGCTTCTGATGATGCATCTGGTATGGCTATTGCGGATAAGTTAAGAACACAAGCAAGTTCTGTAGGACAAGGTATAGCAAATGCAAATTCTGCAAATACTTTGATTCAAATTGCAGATAAAGCTATGGCAGAGCAATCTAATATTTTAGATATAGTTAAAACTAAATTGATGCAAGCTGCAACTTCTACAACATCAAGTGATGGTAGAACGGCACTTACAGCAGATATTAAAGCTTTGCTTACACAATTTGATTCAATTAGTACGAGTACAAATTACAATAAGACTACATTGTTGGATGGTTCTGACTTTACATTTCAAATTGGCGAAAAAACTACTGATACTGTTACAGTAACTACTTCAAAAGCTGCGACTACTGCTTCACTAGGTTTAGCTTCAATAAAATCTGGAGGGGCTGGAACTTCTGCTTCTGTAGCTCAAGGTAGATTGGCTACAATTGATACAGCATTAACAAATCTTAATAAAACAAGAAGTGAATTTGGTTCTGGACAAAATCAAATAGAGTCAGCTTTAAGAAATATGATGACAACCAAAACAAATCTTAAAGCAGCAGAATCTATTATTAGAGATGTTGACTATGCAGCTGAGAGTGCAAATTTTAATAAACAAAATATTATTGCTCAGGCCGGCACTTATGCCATAAGTCAGGCTAATTCTATACAGCAAAATGTACTAAGGTTATTACAATAACTAAGTAGGTATATACATAAAATTCTAAGCAGTTACTTGCTTAGAATTTTTTTGCATCATATCTATATCTATTAATAATTCTTTATATCTTTCAAACATCAAAATTTGTGGATGAAGCCATAGCTGAAATACAGTATTAAACCTTTTGTAGTTAGTTTTATTTTTTTTACTAGTAAAAAAAGAATTAAAATATCCTTCAACATTATTATTAAAAGAGTTCATAAGTCCTATTGTTATTTCTGCATAGTTCTCTTCTCTTGCCATTGTCAATGTTTCTATGTTTATTGTTAACTTATCATACATCATATTTTCATAGGTGTTGTATTTTTTATTTTTGAAGTTATTTAGAAAATCAACTATTTTTGTTAGAATATCTATGGTTAGTATTAAATTATTTGTAATTAAATTGGTTGGTTTAATTTCTGATTTTAGTTTTTCAAGTATGTTTTTTTTATCTATTTTGTGCATATTTTTTATATCTTTTGAATTTTTTGATATAGTGCCTTCTATAAAAGCACCATCTGACATATTAATTATAATAGTGTCCTCTTTTGCAAAATCTTTAATATTGCTTTTGTAGAGTTCTAGTACAACTTTAAAATGCCTTGTAGTAAAGACAGTATCTTCAAAATTTCCTTTTGTTTTTATTAAGTCATCTGATGTAATTGTGTGATTTTTAATCATATTGTGTTCTTCAACATTCTCTTTTTCTTTGTGAGCCATGTGTTCTTTTGTGTGTGTAGAGCCTGTTTTTTTATCAACGCTTAAATCTGTCCCCAAAAGATATATATTATTTGCATTTAATTTAAGAAGTAATGCAATAGTAGCATCACCTACTGATTTCCCATAAAGAATTCCTATTTTAAATATATATAAAACAACTTGAAATAAGTATGTATTTTTTTTATTTAGTAATTCCAAAACATTTGGCGAAGAAATTGAAGCTGCAAATATTAAACACTTTTCATAAAATGTTTTTGGAATCCCATCAAACTGATTTGCTATCACTTCTTTAGGATCAACAGAAATAATGATATCTGGTTGGATATCATATTTATAAAGAGTTTTTAGTGTAGCACCAAATGATATAACTAAAAAATTGTTTATATTTTTTTTCAGCCAATCTATATTTTGAATTAAAGATGGTCCAGGAGATACTACTAAAATAGGAACATTTTTAATGGTGTTAATTTCTTTTGTAAGATCCATAAGATTGTATTTTGATTTTATATACTCATTTTGTCTTTTTATTGATAGTAAACTTCTTGTAAATGGCCAATCTTTTGCTTGAGTTGTAGAAAGTACTCCAAGTACAGTATCTATAAATTTAAGATAATTATTGTTTGCAAGATTAAATTTTATAATATAATTAAAAAGACTATAGTGTTCTAGAAATTTACTAAAATCATTTTCAAAAACTTTTGTATCTTGTGTAAGAGAAAATATAATATCTGAAGTTTGTGCTATTTTAGAGTAATCTGTCACAAATAAAGATAATCTAAACAATTCTATATCTTGTTCTGTTATTAAAATAACTTTGGGTAAATATTTTTTAACAAATAATTCTATATGTGCACCAAGTAAATTTCCAAAAAATATAAATTTTTCAATTTTTTGTAGTTTTATTTTTTTTGGACTATTCTTTTGAACATAATCTATAAGCGGGTAAACTGTTTCTAATATAGTATTTGTGATATCTTTGTCTATGGTGTATTTGTCTGGCACAAAAGATTCTTCAAAAGTTTTGAAGGAATTTTTTGTGTCAAGCTTTATGTTTTGTACTCTTATCATAGCGTCTTTGTTTAAATCTTTATTGTACAACAATGAATTATCATTTAAAATTCTTATGTCAAATGCTTTGTTTACTATTTCTAAAGCATATTTTTCTTCATACATATTTTCAGAAATAGCGACATCAAATAAGGAGATATTTTTAAATACATCAGGATGTTTTTCTTCTAAATAGTGTAAATTATTAAGATATATTTTTTGACATTTTTCTTGTGCTTCTTCTTGTGTCATCTTAAATTCCTTTATTTTTTCTGAGTTGATATATAATATGAGTATATAATATGATTTAAAATCATATGTAAGTCTTCTACGAGTCCATATTGTTCAGGTGTTGTTTGTGTATGAAAGTTTATATTTGATATTTGCTTTAATGTCCCACCATCAAATCCAGTAATGCCTACAATAGGTATTTTTAAGTCTTTTGCATAATTTGCTGCTTTTATAATATTTTGTGAATTTCCACTGCAAGATATAGCAATCAGCAAATCATTTGTGGTAATTTTATTTTTAAGTTGATAATAAAAAATATTTTCATAGCCTGTGTCATTTGCTATTGCAGTACAAACTGCTGTATTGTCACTTAAACTTTCAATATGCAAATTTTTTATATCTCTCCTAGTTAAACCTGCTCCCAAATCATTTACCATATGAGAAGCAGTAGCTGCACTACCACCATTTCCTATTATATAAATACAGCCTTTTGTCTTATCGATTAAATTTATTATTTGTTTAATTTTATTATTATCAATATTTTCTATAAGTTGTATTAAATTCTTTTTGTAAGAATCTATAAAATTATCCATTTTCAACCTTTTTATTTTATGTTAAATATATAAAGGGTATTATAACTTAAACAAAATTAATATAAAGATGAAATGGTTAACTATGAGTATTCAATATAAAGATACATATTTCTTAAGTTCTCAAGAAGCATTAAAAGTAGCAACTCAACAAAATAAAATGGAAAATGGATATTGGCTTCAATGTTGTTATTATGAAGGTGAGAAGATAGAATCTGATTTGCCAAATTTAATTCATTTGCCTATAGAAAATTTAGTAGATGATTTGGCACAATGTGTTTATAGAATTCCAGAAAAAATATCTTTTGATGAAGTTAATTTTTCAGATGATATAAAAATTAGCATATTAACGCATTTTAATACTTCCTTAGAATATGTAAAAGCATTAAGAAAGGAGTTAAATAGGTATTATTTAGAAACTTTAAAAAATGCTAAGTTGGACTTTGATGAGCCATTGAGATTTTATTTATTAGGACATATCAATACTAGAGTTATGCAGTATGTTTCTAAAAATATTGCTGATACTTTGAGTGACTTAGGGCATGAAGTTTGTTTTAATACTTATTATGGACTTGAAGACCCTGCAAGCAATAAAGTTATTGCTGAGTTTAATCCTCATGTTACTATAAATATAAACCATTTTAATAATCATTATATAAATGACGATGTTTTTAATTTTATTTGGTTTCAGGATGCTATGCCTGTTTTGACAGATGATAGTATAGTAAAATTACGAAAAAGAGATAGTGTATTTTATTTAATAAAACATTTAAAATCTTTATTGGATAAAAAGGATATTGTTTCAAGATATCAACCTTTTTGTATAAATACAATGACATATAAAATAAGAAAAAATATCAAAAGAGAAAGAAAAATAGTATATATTGGTAATTCGTATGGCAACAGAATGAATACTCAAAAAGATAAAGATATTTGTTTAGAAATGATCGCTCTTTATGATGAGTATTCTATTGTTACCAATGAAATGATAAATGAAATGATAGATAAGTATAATACAAATTTAGAGCATATTGGTAATATATTGGGATATATAGAAAAAGATATTTTAATGATAAAACTAGCATCATTAAAAACTAAATATAAATTTGAAATATATGGAAATGGATGGGAATATTATGAGGAATTAAAACCTTATTATAAAGGTATTTTAACTTATGGTGAAGAGATATCAAAAATTTACAATAGTGCAACTTATGCATTTGTTTCTGGTGGCTATATTATGCAACAACGAACACTTGAAGCAGCCGCAAGTGGTTGCATACCAATAGTATATGATACTAGAATTAAAGAACATAGTAAAAACGAAGATTATTTTGATAAAAGTTTAGTTTTTTTTCAAAGTATGGAGCAATTAAGCCAAATATTAACTCAAGATAAAGTAGAAAATAGAAATTTAGATTTAATGGTTAAGCAAAATAGTTATGAGCATTTTATTAATAATATAGTTGATATAGTTAATGAAGGAAAAAATAAAATATGAATTTAACATCAAAAGAGATACAAAAAGAAGTAATTAAATTTTCTTGTGATACTAAAGCTGGGCATTTAGGATCGGCTTTATCAACTGTTGAAATACTAAAAGTACTTTTTGAAAAGTTTTTAAAATATGATAAAAATAATGTATTAGATGATGCAAGGGATAGAATTGTATTTTCTAAAGGACATGGTGCATATGCATATTATATTATATTAAATCATTTAGGAATTATTCCTGATTTTGAGTTGGATAAATTCAATACTACAGAGTCTTCATTAAAAGGTTGCTTGGTTCAAAATAGTAAATATATGATTGAAGCCTCAACAGGTTCTTTGGGTCATGGATTACCGATTGCTGTAGGTATGGCACAATCTTTTAAAATACAAAAAAAGAAAAATAAAGTTATTTGTATTGTTGGTGATGGAGAGATGCAAGAAGGTAGTAATTATGAAGCATTAATTATGGCAAGTCAATTTAGCCTTGATAACTTACTTATAATAATTGATGCAAATGATTTACAGGCTATGGATTATGTAAAAGATGTTGGTATAGACAATAAGCATTTATCAAAAATATTAAAAGCTTTTTCTTCTGATAATTTTTATGAAATTGATGGGCATAATGAAAATGCATTAAAAGAAGTATATGCAAAATTTTATAATCAAAAAAATAACAACTTTAGTGTAGTTGTTGCTCATACAATAAAAGGAAATAGTTTCCCAATGATACAAAATGATACAAAATATCACTATAGATGTCCAACGGAAGATGGATATATTTATAGAGAAGAGGAACTGTAATGGCAATTTCAAAAAATATTGTAATGCAAGAAATTTATAAATATTTTAAAGATGATGAAAAAATGGTACTGTTAGCAGGTGATATGGGATTTGCAGTATTAGATGATTTTTTTCACAATCATAAAGAGCGAGCATTTAATACAGGAATAGCAGAACAAGCTACAATAGGATTAGCAGCAGGTATGGAAATGAGTGGTTTAAAACCTATAGTATATGCACAAGTACCATTTTTAGTAATGCGATCATTCGAACAAATACGATATGATGTATGTGAGCATAATTTAAATGTTAAGATGATTGGTGTTGGTGCAGATAATTATTTTCATGAATTAGGGCGAAGTCATTGTATGGATCAAGATGATATTTATTTAATGTCAATGTTTAAAAATTTATTAATTTTAGATTCTACTGAAGATTCATTGAAAGTTGATATTCAAAGAATGTTTGATTATAATGGTCCCGCTTACATAAGAACACTATAGGAAAAATATAATGGGAAAATTACTTAATATATTTAATATATTGCATACTCAAACAAATAGAAAATATATTGAAAGAATGCAAGACAATAAAGTTCAGTGTATGCAAAAAGCTAGAAATTTTGATTATAATTTTTGGGATGGAAGTAGAAGATATGGTTATGGCGGATATAAATATGATGGTAGATGGAAGATGGTTGCTGAAAAATTAATAAAACAATATAATTTGACAAATAGTTCTAAAGTTTTAGATGTAGGTTGTGGAAAAGGTTTTTTGCTTTATGAACTAAAATTACTGTTGCCTAGTATCATTATAAAAGGTTTTGATGTATCTAAATATGCGATTGATAATTCAAAAGAAGAGATTAAAGAAAGTTTATTTTTACATAAAGCACAAGAAAAATATCCCTTTAAGAATAAAGAGTTTGATTTGGTTATATCATTAAATACTTTACATAATTTAAAAATATATGAATTGAAAGATGCTTTGCAAGAATGTCAAAGAGTTGCAGTAGACGGATACATGGTTGTTGAAGCCTATAGAAATGAAGCTGAACTTTTTAATCTTCAATGCTGGGCTTTAACTTGTGAAGGTTATTTTAGACCAGAAGAGTGGATTTGGATGTATGAAGAGTGGGGTTATGATGGTGACTATGAATTTATATATTTTAACTAAGCTATATTTTAATAATAATAGTTTATACTTTAAGTGTAAATATTGTGTGGAGTAAACTATGGTAGCAACAGCAAAAGATTTAAGATTTAATATTTCACAGCTTTTTGATGTAATTAGCAAGGGTGAAGATGTTACGATTACTTATAGGGGTAATCCAAGAGCAAAATTGATTCCGATAGGTAAAGAAAAAGAAAAAGAAAATGATATGTTTGGTATGTGGGCAGATAAAGATATTGATGTAAATAAATCTATAAGAAATACAAGAGAGAATAGAAAATTTGATATATAATACATTAATAGATACAGATGTGATTATATGGTACTTGAAAGGAAATCAACATGCTTATGATTTCATAAATAAGCTTGATAATTTTTGCATATCATCTGTAACATATATGGAGCTTATACAAGGTATGAGAAATAAAGATGAATTAAGAATGTTGCAAAAAACTTTAAAATCTTGGAATGTTAAGACTATTTATATAAGCGAAGAGATATCAGCAAAATCACTTTTCTTTATGGAAGAGTATTTTTTAAGCCATTCAATGCAATTGGCGGATTCTCTAATAGGTGCTACATCCTCTTTGTATGGTATGCAATTAATTACAGCTAATGATAAGCATTATAAAGTTATAAAAGATATTAATTTATCTATTTTTAGACCTTAAAGGAAGACAGAAAGTGGCAAATAAATATTCAAAATATAAAATTTTTCATTTTAAAGATAAAATTGATTCCTTATCACAAGATAGTGGAAAAATTTTACCACCTATTAATATAAGAATTAAACCAACAAATGTGTGTTTGCATAATTGTTGGTATTGTTCTTACCGATTAGATGATGTTCAGCTTGGTCAAGATATGGTTGAAAAAGATTATATTCCTAGAGATAAAATGATGGAAATAATAGATGATTGTGAAAGTATGGGAGTAAAAGCTATTACATTTAGCGGTGGTGGAGATCCTTTTTACTATAAATACTTATTAGACACAATTAAAAAACTATCTACAACATCTATAAAATTTTCATCATTAACAAATGGAGTTTTACTTAAAGGTGAGATTGCTAAATTATTTTCTAAATATGGCACTTGGGTTAGGATTTCTATTGATGGATGGGATGACAAAAGCTATAGCGAGTATAGAGGAATTAAAGAGGGAGAGTTTTCAAAAGTTATAGAAAACTTAAAAAACTTTAAAAAACTAAACGGAAAGTGTGCTTTAGGAGTTAGCCTTGTGGTTGATGCAAAGAATTTTGAGCATGTGTATGAAATAATTGAAAAAGTTAAGAATGCAGGAGTTGATAGCATTAAAGTTTCTCCTTGTGTTATAAGCAACAAAGGTATCGAAAATAATAATTACCATAAACCTCTATACGATACGGTTCAGATGCAATTAGAAAAAGCAAAGAATAATTTTGAAACAGAAAGTTTTGAAATCTTTAATTCTTATCATTTTAGCCAAAATGAATTTGACAAGGATTATGATTGGTGTCCATTTATGCAAATATTGCCAGTAATTGGCGCTGATTTAAATGTGTATCCTTGTCATGATAAGGCTTATAATTTGGACAATGGCTTATTAGGGTCAATTAAAGAGAAAAGCTTTAAAAATTTTTGGATGAATGATAAAGATAAGTTTTTTAAAATAAACCCTTCAAAAGTATGCAACAATAGGTGTGTACCAGATGAAAAAAATAAAATGATAATTGACTATTTAAATGTTGATAAAGATCATTTAGATTTTTTGTAAGAGGAAAAAATGAAACAAAACAAGTCTATCATTATATCTATTACAAGTGATATTGGAGAACAATTAGCATATGATTGGAAATCAAAAGGAGATAAGATTGTTGGCACATATAGAACAAAAGAAAATAACTTCAAAAACTTAGAAAAGAATAATATTGATTTGCAGTATTTGGATTTATTAGATAAGAATAGTATAAAAAAAAGTATTAATTATATGTCAGAAAATTATTATGATTGGGATAAATTAGTTTTATGCCCAGCAACACAAGATCCAATTGGTAGATTTGAAAATACAAAATTTGATGACTGGGAAGAATCTATTATTTTAAACTTTACATCTCAGATGAGAATATTGCATGAATTATTGCCATATAGAAATAAAATGATTATTCCAACTGTGATATTTTTTGCTGGCGGCGGTACAAATAATGCTACATTAAACTATTCTGCATACACAATTTCAAAAATTGCTACAATTAAAATTACAGAATTATTAGATGCAGAAATGGATGATGTAAAATTTATTATTTATGGTCCAGGATGGGTGAAAACTAAAATACATCAATCTACACTTGATACCCCTTTAAATTCTGAAGATAATTATCAGACAACAATTGATAAATTAAATGGTGATGAGTGTACACCAATGCAGGATATTATTGATTCTATTAATTGGGGTATAAATTCTAAAAAAGAAATAATTGGTGGAAGAAATATTAGTGTTGTGTTTGATGATTGGGGAACTGATAAATTAGAGAAAGAATTAAAAAAAAATCAAAATATGTATAAATTAAGGAGAAATGGAAATGAATGGAAAAAATAATTGTTTTAGTGATTTTATAATAGAGCTGCCAACAATTAGTAAATTACATAAAAGAGATGAAAGTATTCATACTTTTTTACAAAAATGTTTTAAAAATGAAGTTAAAAGATTATTTCAAAATGATGAAAAAGATTTATATCCATTTGGTAATATAAAATTTCCATACTATAAAATGGGAAATGTAGATACTACAAATTTATTTGATTTAGATGAAATGATAATATTTAGTTTTTATTGGAAATATAAAGATAGATATTCTAATGTGGCAGATCTTGGAGCAAATGCAGGATTGCATTCATTATTATTATCAAAATGTGGTTTTAATATAAAAGCTTATGAGCCAGATCCTTGGCATTTTGAAATTTTAACAAAAAATATTATTGAAAATGAATGTAAAAATGTAGAATTATTTAATGCAGCAGTTTCAAATTGTGATGGTAGAGCTGAATTTGTTAAGGTGCTTGGCAATACTATGAGTAGCCATATTAAAGGTAGTAAATCAAATCCATATGGAGAATTAGAAACATATGAAGTAGAGCTTATTAACTTTAAGAATATTATTAAATGGGCAGATTTTATTAAGATGGATGTTGAGGGTCATGAAACGGTTTTATTATTATCTACAACATCTGATGATTGGACTTCTACAGATGCAATGATTGAGATTTCAAACAAAGATAATGCAATTATTGTTTTTGATTATATGAAAAAAATTGGTGTAAAGATGTATAGCCAAAAGAATTATTGGAATGAAGTTATAACTATAGATAATATGCCAGAAAATTATAAAGAGGGCAGTTTATTTATATCAAATAATAATTTACCATTTGTACAGGAATAATTAGATGAATAATGATTTAAGAAAAAAAATTGTTGAGTTAATATGTAGTGCCAAAGAAGGTCATATACCTAGTACATTCTCAATTATTGATATAGTAGAAGCTTTATATAATGGTGTTTTAAAGTTTGATTCAACAAATCCAGAATGGGAAGATAGAGATTATTTTATTTTAAGCAAAGGTCATGGAGGTATGGCACTTTTTATTACTTTAAATAAATATGGATTTATTAGTGATGAGATTTTAGATTCTTATTCAAAATCAGGTAGTATTTTGGGTGGTCATCCTGATACTACAAAAGTTCCTGGAGCTGAAGCATCAACAGGAAGTTTAGGGCATGGATTGTCATATTCATTAGGTATTGCATTGGGTATGAAAATAAAAAATAAAAAAAATAAAATCATTACTCTTATAGGTGATGGAGAATCACAAGAGGGAACAGTTTGGGAAGCTGCACAAGTAGCGGTAAATAAAAAATTAGGAAATTTATGTGTTATTGTAGATAACAATCAAAGTGCAGCTCAATTAATGCCATTGCAAAATCCAGAAAAAAGATGGGAAGCATTTGGGTGGGATGTAAAAGAAATAGATGGACATAGCCAAGATATTTTAATAGAAACAATTAATAAAATTAATTTTAATGGAGATATACCTACAATAATAATTGCTAATACCACAAAAGGTAAAGGCGTGTCATTTTTAGAAGGGCATGGTCAGTGGCATCATAAAATACCAAATGATGAAGAATATTCATTGATAATGAAGGAGCTTAGTAATGATTAATATTAGGCAACAATTTGCTAAAACTGTATTAGAGGTTGGTAAAAAAGATGAGAGATTAGCAGTACTACTTGGAGATATTGGGCATTTTAAT
>JAOZVJ010000129.1 GCA_029938215.1 Arcobacteraceae bacterium
AAGATGGTACTGGTATGTGCGGAGGATGTAGAGTTACAATTGGAGGCGAAACAAAATTTGCTTGCGTAGATGGTCCTGAATTTGATGGTCACGAAGTTGATTTTGATGGGTTAATGAGAAGACTTGGTGCTTATAAACATGAAGAAGAATTAGCTTGTGATTGTATTAGTCTTAAAGACGATAAATAGGAGACAATTATGATACAAGTTAAAAATTTTACAAAAAAAGAACGACGAGATATTCCTAGACAAGAGATGACTGAAAGACATCCAAAACAAAGAGCAAAATACTTTGATGAAGTTACATTAGGATACAGTTTAAAAGAAGCACAATTTGAAGCAGCTCGATGTATTCAATGTAAAGATCCTGCTTGCGTAAAAGGCTGTCCTGTTGGTATTGATATTCCTGGTTTTTTATCACAAATTGTGCATAATGACCTAGAGGGTGCTATTGGTACTGTTTGGGATAGTACTGCTTTACCTGCTGTTTGTGGAAGAGTTTGTCCTCAAGAAATGCAATGTGAGCAAGTTTGTGTTGTTAGAAATGAGAAGAAAGGGAAAGAATCTGTTGGCATAGGAAATCTTGAAATGTTTATTGCTGATTGGGCAAGAAACAATAATGTACAAAATAAAATTGAAATTGCACCAAAAACAGGTAAAAAAGTTGCTGTTATAGGTAGTGGACCTGCTGGCATTACTGTTGCTGGTGATTTAGCAATTAAAGGTCACGATGTAACTATTTTCGAAGCATTTCACAAAGCTGGTGGCGTATTACTTTATGGTATTCCAGAATTTAGACTTTCAAAAGATATAGTACAGCATGAAATAGACCAATTAGTTGAATTGGGAGTTAAGATAGAATATAATTCGGTAGTCGGTAGAACATTTGATATAGATGAATTATTAGAAGAATACGGATATGATGCTGCTTTTATAGGTGTCGGCGCTGGATTGCCTGTATTTTTAGGTATCCCTGGTGAAGACTTAAATGGTGTATTTTCTGCAAATGAATATTTAACTCGTGCAAATCTTATGAGAGCATTTGAATTTCCACATTATGACACTCCAATCATTCCAGGAAAAAATGTTGCTATTTTGGGAGCTGGAAATGTAGCTATGGATGCTGCTAGAACAGCATTAAGATTAGGTGCAAAAAGTGTAAAGGTTATCTACAGAAGAACTAAAGATGAAGCTCCCGCAAGACATATTGAACTTCATCATGCCCAACAAGAAGGTGTTGAATTTGAATTTTTAACTTCACCTTTAGAGTTTATTGGTAATTCAGAAGGTAAGCTAGCAGGTGTTAGCTGTGAAAGAATGGAACTAGGCGAACCAGACGAAGGTGGAAGACGAAGACCTATAGCAATTAAAGATTCTCAATGTTTTATAGATTGCGATTTGGCTATTATTTCTATTGGTACAGAAGCAAATCCACTTTTAACAAATGTTACAGAGGGACTAGAACTAAACGAATGGGGAAATATAAAAGCTGATCCAAAAACAGGAAAAACAACAAAAGATAAAGTTTGGGCAGGTGGAGATATTACTCTAGGTCAAGCTACTGTTATTCTTGCTATGGGGACAGGAAGAGATGCTGCTACTGATATTGATAAATATCTAAAAGAAAATATTTAATAAAATAAAAATATTTTTATAACTCCCAAATTAAATTTTGGGAGTTATTATTGCTTTAACATTATGAGCAATCGCACTGCACAATTTCAAGTTCTTCTAATAATTTTTCAACAAATTCACCAGAAGTTCTAGAACATATATAATCTTCTCCGCTAAATTCTACGCTGTATGTTCCCTTATTATCACCTACTCTTCTATGTATTACCTCAGGATATGCGTCCATTTCTTTTTCAACTTTTCCTATTGTATCACAAATTATAGATCTACATCTGTAATCAGTATATTCAATAGTAACTCGCATATATCCTTCTTCCATTTTAACTGTGGCACATCTATTATGCAACATAAGTCCCCTTTATAAGTTTATTAAATTTATCTTATGAAAGTGTAGCATATTTAAAATAAACTTTAATAATACAAGTAATCTGCTTTTATAAAAAACGATAAAAATGTAACAATATTTAACAAAATATAGTAAATTTAATACTATAAAATGTGTAATTTCTATACATTTAAAATTAAATATTAAAAATCTTTATTTTATAAAAACCTCTTTATTTTATAATGGATATAATCTATGCAGTTAATCTTAAATAGGAGAAAATATGAATATTCATGAATATCAAGCAAAACAAATTTTTGCTAAATATAAAGTGCCAACGCCAAGAGGTATTATTGCAAATACTGCAGATGAAGCTGTAGTAAACGCAAAAGAACTTGGCGGAAATATTTGGGTTGTTAAAGCTCAAATTCATGCAGGAGGAAGAGGACTTGGCGGAGGTGTAAAATTAGCTAAATCACTTGATGAAGTTAAAACTTTAACAAATGAAATTTTAGGTATGACACTTGTAACTCATCAAACTGGACCAGAAGGTAAACTTGTACAAAAAGTTTATATTGAAGAAGGTGCAGACATTAAAGATGAATTATATCTTGGCGTAGTTTTAGATAGAGCCAAAGAAATGCCAGTAATTATGGCTTCTACTGAAGGTGGAATGGATATTGAAACTGTAGCACACAATACTCCTGAAAAAATAATCAAAATTGCTGTTGATCCAGCTATTGGTTTTCAAGGATTTCATGGAAGAGAATTGGTTTTTGGTCTTGGAATTACTGATAAAATCGAACAAAGTAAGATGATTAAATTTGCAAAAGCTTTATATAAAGTATATATGGAGAATGATGCAGAGATGATTGAAATTAATCCACTTATCAAAACTGGAAGTGGTGATTTTATTGCTCTAGATGGCAAAATGGGATTTGATGATTCTGCATTAGGAAGACATCCTGATATTGAAGAAATGAGAGATATAAGCGAAGAAGATGCGGACGAAAGAGAAGCTGGAAAATATGGTCTTTCTTATGTTGCACTAGATGGTGAGATAGGATGTATGGTAAACGGAGCAGGTCTCGCTATGGGTACTATGGATACTATTAATTATATGGGCGGAACACCTGCAAATTTTCTTGATGTAGGTGGATCTGCAAATGCCGAAACTGTTGCCAAAGGTTTTGAAATAATTCTTAAAAATCCAAAAGTAAAAGCAATTTTTGTAAATATTTTTGGTGGAATCGTAAGATGTGATAGAATTGCAAACGGTATTTTAGAAGCTACTAAACTTGTAGATGTTCATGTTCCTGTTATTGTTAGACTTGATGGTACAAATGCACCTGAAGCAGCAGTAATTTTGGAAAATGCAGGAATCAAAAATGTTATTAGCGCAACTGATTTAGGTGACGGTGCTAAAAAAGCAGTTGAAGCTGCGGCAGCACAATAAGGAGAATATTAGATGTCAATTTTAGTAAATAAA
>JAOZVJ010000053.1 GCA_029938215.1 Arcobacteraceae bacterium
TTAGCTTTTACATTTCCACCTGTTCCTATCACTGCCGTATTTTTTTTCAATTTAATTTTCGTTGGACAAATTTCATCTGTACTTTTATCAGAAACATTTATGTTCATATTGTCTTTTAAAAAATTTATCGTTCTGTTTGTTAAAGACTCTAAAATATTACTTTTTCCAATGCATATCATATTTTTGTTTGTAGTGCTAATTGGTTTGTCTATTTTTTTGTCTTGATGTTGATTTTCTGTTGTTTTTTGTTGATCAGGATTTAAATAATTTTTACCATAATTATTATTTATGGTTTTTAACAAATCTGCTTCTTTAAATGGTTTTATTATATACCCTTTAGCACCAGCACTTAAAGATTTTAATATCGTTTCTTTTTGCTTAATGCTAGTAGCCATTATTATATTGACATTTTTATCAAATTTTTTAATTAATTTAACAGCGGCAATACCATCCATATCTGGCATAGTCATATCCATTGTTATTAAATCAGGTTTTAATTCTCTACATAGGCTTACTGCTTGAATACCAGAATCTGCTTCGCCTATTATATTTTGACCTAAAGAAATAAGTTGTTTTTTTAGCATTTTTCTCGCTACCATGGAGTCATCGACTATTAAAATATTTAGTATATTTTTTGTTTTCATTGGTTATATCCTTACTTATCTTTTTAAATAATTTTTTTAATCATCTAATAATTCTTCTGTATCACAATTATTAGAATTATAAAATATTTTATCAATAGAAATTTTTATTTTTTCTTTTGAAATTGGTTTTAAAACATACCCTTTTGCTCCATTTTTTATTGATTTTCTTACCATATCTTCTTGTCCATGAGAAGTAATCATAATAACATTTATGTCAAGATGTTCTTCTTTTAATAATTTTACAGCAGTAACGCCATCCATATCTGGCATTGTTATATCCATAGTTACTAAATCTGGTAAAAATTTATTATATAGTAGTATCGCTTCTTTGCCAGATTTTGCTTCTGCAATTACATTATGACCTAATTCTTTTAAAATAGTTTTTATACTTCTTCTCATTATCATTGCATCATCAACAACTAATACATTTAACATTTTATAATTCCTAAATATTATTATTTTTATGATATTTAATAAACTTTTTTCTGTAATTTATATTTTCTCTAAACTTTATTATTATTTTGCTTAAGTGTTTTTATAATACTTATGCTATTATTTTAAGCAATAACAATTTTAATATGAAAGAAGTAATTTATGAATATTGAAACTTTAAAAACATTGACAATTCTTTATGTAGAGGATGAAAAAGAACTACAATTTGAAATAAAAAACAATTTGTCACCATTTGTAAAAGAAATAATTACTGCAAATAATGGAATTGAAGGTTTGGAGTTTTTTAAAGAAAAATATGAATCTATTGATTTAATAATTACTGATATTTTGATGCCAGTAATGGATGGCGTAGAAATGGTTACTAATATAAGAGAAGTTGATTATGAAATACCTGTTATTTACACTACCGCGTTTAGTAGCAATGAATATTTACAAAAAACAATAAATCAAAATATTGATGCGTATGTAACAAAACCAATAGATATTGAGAATTTACTTTTAATTATTGATAAAGTATCTTTAAAGGTTGATAACAAGAATATTAAAGATGTTTTGGTTGACACCAATAAGTCGCTTGAAGAAGAACTTATAAAAAAAAATGATGAATTACTTTCCCTAAATGAAAAGCTTGAACTTAAAAATAGAAAGTTAAAAACACAATTATATGTTGATGATCTTACTGGTTTACCAAATAGGAATGAGCTATCAAGAGACTTAAAATTTGCACCAAATCCTTTGGTTGCGATTATTGATATCGATGCTTTTGGAAATATAAATGATTTATATGGAACACAAATTGGAAATTTTGTATTAAAAGAGGTTGCTAATGTATTGTGCTCTTTTGAAAAAGAAATGGACATTAGGGTGTATAGAGTGGGTTCTGATGAATTTGTTCTTTTAAAAAGAGATTTTGAGGACACTTGTAAATGTGAAGAGTCTATAAAGAAAATAATTTTAACATTAAATAAAAATCCGTTGGGTGCAGGAGATGAGCATCTTGATATTTATATTGATGTAACAGTAGGAGTTTCATCTCAAGGGGCAGAGAAGTGTTTGGAAACGGCAGATATGGCTTTAAAAAAAGCGAAAAAGAATAAGTTGTCATTTTTGTTTTATTCAGATGAAGATGATTTAGAAAAAGAATATAAAGAAGATATAAAATGGACAAAAGCCATAAAAAAAGCTATAGAAAGTGATAATATAGTTCCATATTATCAGGGAATAGTTGATAGACAAGGCAATTTAGTAAAACATGAATCTCTTATGAGACTTGAAGATAATGGGAAAGCTTTTTCTCCAATATACTTTTTGGATATTGCAAAGAAAGTAAAATTTTATTCATCTTTAACAAAGCGTATGATAGAAAAAAGTTTTAAAAAAGCACAAGAGTACAAAAGTCCAATTAGTGTTAATTTGGCTATTCAAGATATTGTAGATAATGAAATGGTTAATTTTATAAAAACAAAATTAGTAGAATTTGATGTGGCAAGGTTTATTATCTTTGAGCTTACAGAATCAGAAAATATACAAGATTATGAAATAATACATAGGTTTATTTTAATTGTGAAAGAACTTGGAGCAAAAGTTGCTGTTGATGATTTTGGGAGTGGTTATTCAAATTTTTCACACCTTTTAGGACTAGAGCCAGATTATATTAAAATTGATGGGTCTCTTATAAAAGATATTGTAACAAATAAAAATTCTTTTATAATAGCAAAAACAATAGTTGAATTTGCAAAAGAACTTAAAATAAAAACAATTGCTGAATATGTTCATTCTGAAGAAGTTTTTGATATATTAAAAAAAATAGGCGTAGATGAATTTCAAGGGTTTCATTTTCATGAACCAATTAAAGAGATTTAAAGAATAGCTTAATGTTTAAATTGTTTAATTCGTTAAGTTTTTCAAAAAAGTATGTTTTTGCCTTATCTTTAATAGCACTTTTTTCAGTACTTGCATATATAAATCTTAGTCAACTTATAAATTCTCAGGCAAATGATGGAGAAATTATCAATATAAGTGGACGACAAAGAATGTTGTCTCAAAAAACAGCACTTTTTGCTGTAGAAAATAAAATTAAAAAATTAAAAGATACTGCTACTCTTATGGAGGAATCGCATAATCTTTTAATGCAAAGAGAGATGTCTGAAAAACTTTTTAATTTATATTTTTCAAAGCCTGCAAATTTAGATAAAAGAGTAAAAAGTTATATTTATAACGCAAAATTTTTTCTAAATAATAATGATAAAAAAAGTTTAACATATGTTCTTGAAAATTCACAAATTATATTAAATTATTTAGATAAAGCTGTTTATTTTTATCAAATTGAAGCAGAAGAAAAAATAAAACGACTTAAAAATAATGAATTTTATATTGTATTTTTTACACTATTAACATTATTGATGGAAGCTGTTTTTATTTTTAGACCAGCAAATAATCGTATAAATAAAAAAACAAAAGAAATTGTAAGTGAAAGAAATTATTCTAATACAATTATTGAGTCAAATACAAATGCAATTATAGCGGTAAGCAAAGATTTGAAGGTGCATACTTTTAATAAAAATGCAGAAATAATCTTTGGATATACAAAAAAAGAGATGATAGAAAAAAAATCTTTACACTTAATTATTCCTGATAAATATTTAAAAGCACATAGTCAAGGCATTGAAAATTTTATGAGAACAGGAATATTTAAAAATAATGATAATAGTTTAGAATTTGAAGGAAAAAGAAAAAATGGAGAAATTTTTCCTCTTAGAATTTCATTTGGTGCAAGTGATGGAAGAAATAGAATAATAATAGCAAATATTCAAGATATAACAAAAGAAAAGGAAAAAGATAGATTGTTATTACAGCAGTCAAGAGTTGCAGCTCTAGGAGAAATGATAGGAAATATTGCTCATCAGTGGAGACAACCCTTAAGTTCAATTAGAATTATTGCAAGTGGCGCAAAAATAAGAAGAAAATCAAATCTTATAAGTGATGAAGAGATAGATGATGCTTTTGTAAAGATTGCTGAACATACACAATTTCTTTCTCAGACTATCGATGATTTTAGAAATTTTCTTAGCCAAGACAAAAGTGAGATAATTTTTATAGTTAGAGATATTATTAAAAAAGCAATTAATCTTACTGAGGCAACATATAAAAGTAACAATATAAAAATCGAAACAGATTTTATAGATGAAGAATTAAAATGCAATGGAGAATCAAGTAAATTAGCTCAAGTATTTTTAAATATTTTAAGTAACGCAAAAGATATATTGATTGGAAAAGAAATTGATCAAAAAATAGTTTTTGTAGAATTAAAAAAAGAAGAAAATTTTGCGGTAGTTTATATTTCTGATAATGCAGGAGGAATACCAGATAAAATAATGCCAAAGATATTTGATCCTTATTTTACAACAAAACATAAAGCACAAGGTACTGGAGTAGGTCTTTTTATGAGTCAAGAGATTATGGAAAGACATATGGACGGAATGATAAGTGCTTCAAATAAAAATTTTACAATAGATGGGGTAGAATATTTTGGTGCTAAATTTTGTGTAAAAATGCCACTCTTAGAAAAAGATGCTATATTTAAAACTACTGCTTGCCCTCTTGATTGTTATGATGCTTGTGAAGTTCATTTGATTAATGGTAAGCTAAAAGGTAGCAAAACACATCCTGTAACAAATGGTAAACTTTGTAATTTATTTTCTTATTTAGATAAGCAAGAAATAATCAAAACTAAATTTTCTATTGATGAAATTAAGAAAAATTTAATTGAAAAATTAAGTCAGGCAAATCCACAAAAAGTACTTTTCTATAAAGGTTCTGGAAATTTAGGAGTTATGCAAAATACTACAAAAATATTTTTTGATAAATATGGAGCAACAGTTGCAACTGGTAGTTTATGTGATAAAGCCGGAGCTGACGGAATTAAAGAAAATAGAAAATATGCAGTTAATCCGCCACTAAAAAACTTAATAAATTCAGATGTTGTTATTGTATGGGGTAGAAATTTAACTGTAACTTCACCTCATATTTATAATCTTGTTAAAGATAAAGAAATTATTGTTATAGATCCTATTGAAACTCAAATTGCAAAAGAAGCAAAATTATATTTGCAAATAAAGCCAAAAACAGATTATATATTAGCACTTTTATTATCAGGACTTGCTCACATAGAAGAGCTTGAGGATAAAAATTTTGTAAAAAATTGTGCAGAAAATCTTGATGATTTTTATAATTTTGCAAGAAGTAGTGAAATTAAAAAAGGATTTAAACAAACTGGAATAAAATTAGATGTAGTTGGAGATCTTTTATATACTTTAAGTGGTAAAAGTGTATCAATTTTAGTTGGAGTTGGTGTTCAAAAATATATAGAAGGTCAGCAAATTATGAGATGTATAGATGGCTTTGCTGGTGTTCTTGGATTGTTTAATAAAGAGTCTGGTGGATTATGGTATTTGGGCGATTCTATGTATCCGTACGCATATCCTTTTAAAGCTGATGAAAAAAATAAAATCGCAAAACCAGATGTTGATTTTGGTGATTTTGATGTTTGTTTTATTCAAGGTGCAAATCCAGCAGTTACTGCACCAAATACAAAAAAAGTAATAGAGGGGCTTAAAAAAACATTTGTTATATTTTTCGGAACAACTAATAATGAAACAGCACAATATGCTGATTTGATAATACCTTCAAAAACTTTTTTACAAAAGAAAGATATAAGACTTAGTTATGCTCATGACGAGATTATAAAAACACAAAAACTTCAAGAAAATGAAAATGCAATAAGTGAATATGAATTAACAAAATTTTTATTTGAAGAATTTAAAATGAGTGATTTGAAAACTGAAGAAGCGTTTCTTGCTAGTTTTGATGATATAAAATTACAAAAACCAAGAGTGAATAATTTCAATTTTATAAATAAAATCGAAGTAAAAGATTTAGGCGTAAATGACAATAAATTTTACTTAATTACAGCAAAATCAAAAAATAGTTTAAATTCTCAATTTGAAGTTGATAATTATATATATCTAAATCCAAAACTTGGCTTTGAAAATGGACAAACAATAAAAGCAGTTACAAAAATTGGTAGTTCTGAGTTTGTAGTAAAAACTACATATGATTTAAGAAAAGATTGTGTGCTTTTACACAGTGGTGCAAAAAATGTCAATTTACTAACGCCTGATTATAAAAGTCAATACGGAGAAAATGCAACATTTCAAGAAATTGTTGTTGAATTGTTTCCCGTATAAGTATTTGTTACCAAATAAGCATCGCTATTGTTGTTGTTATTAATATTGCCGTTATATTAAAAACTATTCCATATCTAGCCATATCTTTTATTGTTAAAACTCCGCTACTCATTGCAATTGCATTTGGAGGAGTAGCTATTGGTAACATAAAGGCATAACTTGCACAAATCGTTGCTACCATCAAGATTAAGCTTGTATCTATATTTGAAGCTGTTCCTAAAGAATATATTACAGGAAGAGCAATAGAAATCAAAGCAGTATTGCTTGTGACTTCTGTTGTAAAAGTTATAAGCGATGCAACTATTAAAATTAGAACTATAGGAGGAAACTCTGTGATAGTTAAAAGCATTTTTGAAATTGCCATAGCAAGCCCTGTATGTCCAAATGCAGTAGCTATTGAAAAGCCGGCACCAAATAAAAATATAATTTCATAAGGTACTTTTTTTGTATCTTCCCAATTTAAAAATCCAATTTTTGGTAAAAGCATTGATAGTCCAAAAAATAACAATATTCCCGTCTCGTTAAACTTAAGGAAAGAGTTTAAAAACAATACTAAAACTAGCAATATTAGGATATTTCTCAGTCTTTTATGTTCTTTACCAATAATATTGTCGTCTTTGTGCAAATTATTTATTATTGAAATATTTTCAGCTCCTATAGACAGAACATAAGATACTACAATAAGCATAACTGTAGCCAAAGGTATTGTTTTTAGCATCCAAGTAAAAAATGTCAAACTATGCAAATCATTATCTTGTAAAAATCCCATTAGTATTAGGTTTGGTGGTGTTCCTATTGGAGTAATAATACCTCCAACACTAGCACCATAAGCTACGGCTAAAACAAATCTTATCTTTAGCTTTTTCATATCAGTAAGAAATAGAGCTATAGGCATAAGTAAAAGTGCGGTTGTTGTATTTGACAATAAAGAACTAAGTAACGCAGATGTTATGCTTAAAGCAAATATAATACCTCTTGAACTTGATGGGAAAATAGACAAAAGCTTATTTGCTATAACTTTATGAAGTCCAGTTTTTTCAACCGCAATTGCCACCATAAATCCACCCAAAAATAAAAATATAATAGATTTTGAATAATTTATAGTTGTCGCTTTTGTAGCTAAAATACCAAGTGCTGGAAATAATATGATCGGCATTAAAGAAACGACACCCAAAGGAAGAGCTTCGTTTGTCCACATTGAAACAAGAAATACAACTGCTCCTATCAATCTTGATTGAGTTTCATCAAAAACAATATTGGCTCCAAAATATCCTATTAAAGCTAAAATAATAGAAATTAAAATATTTTTATAAGCTTGATTCATAAGTACCTTTTTTAATAATTTAACCCTACAGCATCTCTTATAACTTTTAGTTTCTCTTGTGCTATAACTCTCGCTTTTGATGCACCATGTGCTAAAATTTCTTTTACTTCTTTTGGGTTATTAGTATAATATTCTCTTTTATCTGCATATGGTGCAAAATGTTCATTTATTTTATCTAACAATGTTAATTTAAAATGACCATAACCTTCACCTGGAGTTAAGTATCGCTCTTGAAGACTTTCTAATTCATCTTGATTCATAAAAAGTTCACAAAGCTTGTAAATATTGCATGAGTCCCATTTTTTTACTTCATGTAATTCTTTTGAATCTGTAATAATTTTCATAACTTGTTTTTTTAAATTTTTTTTAGCTCCAAACATATCTATAGTATTTCCATAACTTTTTGACATTTTTGCACCATCAACACCTGGAACACTCTGTACATTTTCATCAATTTTATGTTCAGGAATTGTTAATATTTCCCCATAAGCATTATTGAAAGTATTTGCTATATCTCTTGTCATTTCCACATGTTGTATTTGGTCTTTTCCAACTGGAACAATATTAGAATCATATATCAAAATATCTGCAGCCATTAAAACAGGATAAGAAAAAAGTCCATGATTTGCACCAATACCTTTTGTGGTTTTATCTTTATAGCTGTGTGCTCTTTCTAATAATCCCATTGGTGTATGGTTTGATAATATCCAGTACAATTCCAATACTTCTGGCACATCACTTTGTACCCAAAATGTTGATTTGTTTGGATCTATTCCTAGACTTAAAAAATTAACAGCTGCTTCAAAAATATTTTTTTGTAAAAATTCTTTATCTTTTACAGATGTTAAGGCGTGATATGAGGCAATAAAAGCAAAAAGTTCTCCATCATTTTGCGATTCTATCATCTTCTTAATCATCCCAAAATAATTTCCTATATGAATTGTTCCTGATGGCTGTATTCCTGAAAGTATTCTCACTAACTTATCCTTTAAATATTTATATGATATAATAGCAAAAAATTTATGAGGGTATGATGAAGCAAATTTTTAGATATATTCTTATTGGTACATTATCTCTTATTCCTTTATTTATAGTAATACAGCTTATGCTTTGGATTAAAACTATTAGCATGGAATTATTTGATTTTGTATCATTTTATACAAATAATCCACTTTATACAGGTGCTATTTTTATAGTTACAATTCTAATTTTAGCTTTGATTGGATCTTCTATTGAAAGAGTTGGGAAATCTTTTTTTATTTCACAAATAGATAAGATTTTAGCAAAAGTCCCAGCTATTGGTTCTGTGTATGCTGTAATAAAAAAAATAACAGCCTTGTTTACTCCAAGTAAAAAAGATGATAGAAAAGAAGTAGTTCTTGTAGAGTATCCTAAAGATGACATTTGGGTACCAGCTTATGTATTAAATAAGCATAAGGAATTTTTAGTATTGTTTGTGCCAACTAGCCCAAATCCCACAAGTGGATATACAGTAATAGTGGATGAAAAAAAGACAAAAAGAACTTCTCTTACAATTACTCAAGCTAGTAAATTTATTATAAGTATGGGTGCAGAGTTTGTAAAAAAAGAAGAAGTAACTTCAATAATTAGAAATTACGAAAAAAATTCAAATAAATAGTTTATAAAATTAAAAAAGGAAAAGATAAATGATAGATGTAAAACTCTTGCAAAAGGATTTTTATAAAGTATCATCGGCACTTTTAAAGAAAGGTGTTGATGATGCTATTTTGGATGATTTAAAACATAAAAGTGAAACAGCAAAAGCAAAAAGACAAGATATGGAGGGTTTGCAGGCAGAACAAAATGCTTTATCTTCACAGTTTGGTGCTTATAAAAAAGATGGTAAAGATATAAATGAACTAAAAGCTCAAATTAATGATTTAAAAAAAATAAAAATTATTTATGAAGATGAGGTTCGAATTTTAGAAGACGAATTAAACAATATTGCTATGGGTATTCCAAATATGCCAGATGAAAGTGTACCTTTGGGTGATGGCGAAGAAGATAATATAGTTTTAGAAAATATAGGAACACCAAAAGAATTTAATTTTATACCAAAAGAGCATTGGGATATCGGTGAAAAAACAGAAATAATAGATTTTGAAAGAGGTGTAAAAATTGCAAAAAGTAGATTTGTTGCTTTAAAAGGTATAGCAGCAAAACTTGAGCGAGCTTTGATAAATTATTTTCTTGATTTTAATACTAAACGAGGATTTGAAGAGTGGTGTGTTCCTTTTATGGCTAATTCAAATACTTTAATAGGTACAGGACAACTTCCAAAATTTGAGGATGATTTATTTAAAATAGAAGAGGAAGATTTATATTTAATTCCTACGGCTGAAGTATCACTTACAAATTTATTTAATGATGAAATTGTAGATGAAGCAAAATTGCCAATGCTACTTACTTCTTATACTCCTTGCTTTAGAAAAGAGGCAGGAAGCGCAGGACGAGATACTAGAGGAATCATTAGACAACATCAATTTGATAAAGTTGAAATGGTTGCAATTACAAAACAAGACCAATCTAAAGAAGTGTTTGGAAAAATGATTAATTGTGCTAGTGATTTATTAACTTCGTTAGAACTGCCACATCGAAAAGTTCAGCTTTGTACTGGTGATTTAGGATTTAGCGCAGCTACTACAATTGATCTTGAAGTATGGCTTCCAGGACAAGGAAAATATAGAGAGATAAGCTCAATTTCAAATACAATGGAATTTCAAGCTAGACGAGCAAAAATCAGATATAAAGATAATAAAAAGAATATCCTTTGCCATACTTTAAATGGTAGTTCTTTAGCTGTAGGAAGAACACTTGTGGCTATTATTGAAAATCATCAGAATGAAGATGGAAGTATAAATATTCCAGAAGTTCTTAAAAACTATATCCGATAATTTTTCTAAGCATTATTTAAGTGTAGTAGTGTAATATTTTGTTTCATTTATATTGAATTCAAAAGGGAGATTTGTGAAAAAAAAGTTAATTATTGGATTATTTATATCTGCTAGCTTATTGTTTGTTGGTTGTGGAAATAAAAAAGTTGAAGATAAAGAAAAAGTTACCATAAGTTATGGAGAGATTGCTGGTGGTGTTACTGTGGGGAAAAAGCTTAATTCGTATACACTACAAGATCAATTTGAGAAACAACATTCTTTGAATGATAAAGTAAAAAAAGTGATTTTTGTATTTACAAAAGCAACAGGACATTTAATGAGAGTTTATTTGGTTGATAAAGATGTTAATTATTTATCTTCTAGAAATATAGATTTTATCGCAGATATAAGTGGTATGCCATCTTTGATAGCCAAAATGTTTGCTATCCCTGATTTTAAAGAGAGTGTTTATCCTATTCTTTTAATAAGAAAAAAAGAAAATGCAGTAAGTTTTAGAAATGAAGAACAAAAAAATGCTATTATGATTATTTCACTAGATAACCAAAAAATTGTAAATGTAAAATTTGTAACAAATGAAATAGATCTTAAAAATGAAATAGATTAATTATATAGAAAATAAAATGCCCAAGATGATTTTTATCATCTTGGGCATTTTTAATTATTACTAATTATTCTTTGCTTTCTTCTCCAACTTTATTTAGATGTTCAGCAAAATTTTCTAAATCTTTTTTTCTTAAATCACCATTATATATAATATCATTTACATCAATATTATCTTTTTGTAATACTTTTGGAACTGCATCTGCATTTTCCAAAACTTTCATATTATCATCTAGTTCATCTTCGCTATAAGCCATTTGCATTTCTGCTGATACAACATGAGGTATTGTTTCGATTACTTTCATTTTTTTTAGCTCATCAGAAACGCCTTCTCCCTCGATAGTAATGATAACTCTGCCTTTTTTATCGTGTAAGTGATAATCACATGCATCACAATTTTTTAAACTCTCTACTACTTCATCTAAAAATTTCGGTAAAGTTTGTACTACTACGCTTGATATATTCATTTATTTTTTCCTTTTTTA
>JAOZVJ010000054.1 GCA_029938215.1 Arcobacteraceae bacterium
TTTGGAAAATCAGGAATATCTCTAATACTATCTAGTATAGTTTGTTTTTGTTTATGAGTTAAAATCTTCACTTTTTATTTTTCCTTAGTTTTATTATTTTATTTTCTATTCAAATGCATTATCAATTATTTGACAAATCGTATGACCAAATAAAATATGTATTTCTTGAACTCTTGGCGTATTATCACTTGGAACTATCAAATTCACATCACATACATCACTCATTTTACCGCCACCACAACCAGAGAAACCAACAGTTTTGCAACCCAACTTTTGCCCTAATTTTAAAGCATTTATTACATTTTGAGAATTTCCACTAGTTGAAATACCTATCAATAAATCATCTTTATTTGCCAAACTTTCAACTTGTCTATCAAAAACCCTATCATAACCATAGTCATTTCCAATGGCAGTCAATGCACTAGTGTCAGTAGTAAGTGCAATTCCTGGCAATCCTCTTCTTTCACTTTTATAACGACCTGTTAGTTCTGCAGCTATATGTTGTGCATCTGCTGCACTTCCACCGTTACCAAAAAGTAAAATTTTATTTCCAGCTTTTAAAGTATCAACTGCAACCCGAGAAGCTTTTCCCAAATCTTCTTCCATAGTCATAATAACTCTTTCAATAACTTCCTTGTGTGAAATAAATTCACTTAAAATTACATCTTGCATTCATTACCTTTGATTTTCTCTATTGTTTTTGTAGTACTTTTTCCATCTACAAATTGAACTAATTTTACCTCTTTTGCTATCGTGCTTCCAACAACTTCTTTGCCCTCATAATCGCCACCTTTTACTAAAATATCAGGCTTGACTATTGATATCAAATCATATGGAGTATCTTCGCTGAAATTAACAACATAATCAACGCTTTCAAGTGCCGCTAAAACAAAAGCTCTATCTTCTTCATTGTTAATAGGTCGATTTTCACCTTTTAGTCTTCTAACGCTTTCATCAGAATTAAGTCCTAAAACCAAAACATCTCCAAATGACTTTGCAACATCCAAATAGCTTACATGACCACGATGAAGAATATCAAAACAACCATTTGTAAATACTATTTTTTTATTTTGTTTTTTTAATCTTTTAGTTATTTCTTCAATTTCTTTAAAACTTTTTATATGCGATTCTATGCTGCTTTTGTGTAAGCTTGATTTGTATTCATCTATCTCTTCAATAGTAGCCGTTGCACTTCCTAATTTTCCAACTACGACACCTGCAGCAAGATTTGCAAACTCTATAGAATATAATATATCTTTTTCTTGTGCTAAGCAAAATCCCAAACTAGCAAGCACAGTATCGCCCGCACCAGTTACATCATATACTTCGCGTGCAACTGTCGGCTTTTTGATTATCTTATCATTTTCATCTAAAATTGCAATACCATCTTCACTTAAAGTTATCATAGGAACTTTTAAAGAGGCTATCTTTTGTAATTCTTTTAAAGCTTCTAGTAGTTTTTCATCATCTTGTATTTCAATATTTGTTGCTTTTTGAGCTTCATTTTTATTTGGTGTTAATAAATATGCACCATTATATTTTTTATAATCATTGCCTTTTGGATCAACCAAAACTTTTAAATTTGCACCATTTGCGATAAATATAATTTTTTCTACTAAAGAAGTTGTTAAAACACCCTTTCCATAATCAGATAATAAAATCAAATCATAATTACAAATTATTTCAAGAAGTGCTACTGTTATTAAAGATTCGCATTCTTTACTAATATCTTCCTTGGATTCATTATCATATCTTACTACTTGCTGATGTGATGCTATTATTCTACTTTTTTTAGTAGTTTTTCTATTTTCATCCAATACTAAATGCTTATCTACATTAAGCTTGTCTAGCATAGACTCTAACTCTTTTGCGACCTCATCATCCCCAATAACAGACATAACAGTTACATAACTTCCTAAAGATATAAGATTGTTTACAACATTTCCAGCACCGCCTAAAACAGTTGTTTCTTTTTCGACATTTACAACTTGTACTGGAGCTTCTGGAGAAATTCTATCACATTTACCCCAAAGATAGTGATCTATCATAAGATCACCAATTACTAAAATATTTGGTTTTTTATTTTCCATTTTTAACTTCAGTTTTATAAAGCCTTTTGATTTCAGGAACATAAGCTTTGATTCCATCTTCCATTGAAAACCTTGGTTTATATCCTAGGTTTTTTATTGTACTTCTTATATTTGCTTGAGTGTGAAACTGATATTGTCCAACAAAAGGATTTGGAATATAATTGGTTCCCAGATTTGTACCTAACTCTTTTTGTAAAATATCTGCTATATCTTGAAAACTTCGAGGTTTTGCAGTACCTACATTATAAACCCCACTTTTTTTAGGATTACAAGCTTTGATATTAGCTTGGACAACATCTTCAATATAAATAAAATCTCTAATAATCTTATCACTTCCTTCAAAAAGTTTTGGAGTATTTCCTCCTAAAATCTGATGTCCAAATTGCACAACAGTAGAAGCTGTTTTATTTTTATAAAATTCCTTTGCACCATAAACATTAAAATATCTAAGTCCAACTATACTTATGTCAAGATTTTTTTTAATATATTTTGCAGTTATATTATCCATCATTAGTTTACTAAATCCATAAACATTCCCTGGATTTTCACATCCAACTGTTTGTGGACTTGGAGCATCGCCATAAGTAGCAGCGGATGAAGCATAAATCATATTTGCCTTATGTTTAATAGCAATTTTAAGCAAATCTTCATAGGCATTTACATTTGTTTTTATCATCAAATCTTGCTCAGTTGCGGTTGTATCACTTATGGCAGCTTGATGAAAAATATAATCAAATTTATAATTTTTTTCAAGATTTTTCAAAAGTTTTTTATCATTTATATCGCCACTTATTACGATACCATTAAAACCTAATAGATTTTTATAGTGTCCAAAACTTTTAAGATTTCCATTACTTAGAGTTTCGCCACTTCTAAACATATCAAGTATTACGATTGTTGATTTTGGATAATTTTCTTGAAAATAAAAAGCTAAATTTGAGCCTATAAATCCAGCTCCGCCTGTAATTAAAATTGTTTTATTGTTGAAATCTATATTTGTATATTGGCTCAAGGCAATTCCTTATAATCATAATTGTTTAAATAATAGCGAAAATATGATTATATTTTGATAATTGAAGGTGTGTTTTTTATTGATGAAATTACAAAATTAGCTTCTGATAAATTTTTATCAAATTTATGTCCGCTTTGCACTTGAATTGTATTTAAAATTTTAGCATTTTTAGCACATAAAATATCACTTTTTTTATCACCAATTAACCATGATTTTTGTAAATCTATTTTATGATTTTTTAGAATATTTTCTATCATAAGTGTTTTTGGTTTTCTACACTCACAATTTTCATCAGGCATATGTGGACAAAGCTCTACTTGTGATATTTTTATATCATGATTTTCAAATTGTTTTAACATCCAAATGGTTAATTTATCAAAATCATTTTGCGTATAATATCCTCTTCCTATGCCCGATTGATTTGTGATAATAAAAAGCTTATATCCTAAATCCTGCAAATACAGCAAAGACTCAAAAACTCCATCAAAAAAAACAAAATCCTCTATTTTATAAAGATAGTTTTTTTCAATATTTATTACACCGTCACGATCTAGAAATACAGCCTTTTCCATAACTACCTAATGCAAATCATAGTTGGTACTAATTATACCACTATCACTTATTTTTTGACAAATAGAGCCAGCACTAGCATCTATAGATACCTCTAGTTTATTATCTGTAACTTTTATACTAACACACTCATTGCTACTTTCTAAATATTTAATTTCTTTATCTTCAATATCCCAAACAGAGTTATTAAGAGTAACAGCATCACTTATTTTATCAATTTTCCCATTTACCATATAATAACTTTGCACAGAAGTAGTAACAGTAGAAATATCTTGTTTTATAGAAGAAACAACGGCATCACTTCTAGTATCCATTAGTTTTGGAACTGCAACAGATGCGATAATTCCAATAACAACTATCATAAAAATTAATTCAATTAGAGAAAAAGCTTTTTTGTTCATATACTGATATCCTTTAAAATTTTAATTTAATTGATGATTAAATTCTGGAACGATATATCTCAATTGTGCAATTTCATCTTCACAATCCATCAATTTTTTAATATCTTTATTTAATTTAAATATGTCATATTTTGTTGACTTTGCTATTGTTATAGACTCATAATCAGTATTGCAATCAGAATCATTTATAAGCAACTCTTCGTACATTTTTTCACCAGGTCTTAGTCCGCTAAATTCTATATTTATATTAGTATGACCAGAAAGTTTAATCATTTCTTTAGCTAAGTCAACTATTTTTATAGGTTCGCCCATATCAAGTATAAATATTTCTCCACCTTTTCCAATAGCACCAGCTTGAAGTACCAATTCGCAAGCTTCAGGAATAAGCATAAAATATCTAGTAATATCTGGATGCGTTACGGTTATATTTTGTCCTTTTTCAATTTGACTTTTAAATTTAGGTATCACGCTTCCACTACTGCCTAAAACATTTCCAAAACGAACAGCTACTATTTCTGTACTATTTCCGTTAGAATTTTGAGCATAAAGTTCGCATATTCTTTTTGTAGTACCCATCACATTTGTTGGTCTTACAGCTTTATCTGTTGAAATTAAAATTACTTTTTGGACTTTATTTTCGACCGCACAATCAATTATATTTTTAGTACCCATTATATTATTTTTAATAGCTTCTTTAATATTAGCCTCAACTAGTGGTACATGTTTATAAGCAGCTGCGTGTATAACTATATCAGGACTATATTTTTCAAATGTCTTATCCAAATCTTCTTTGCTTGTCACACTTTGCATAACTGGAATAATATTTTCTTTGCTTAATTCTTGTTCAATTTGATATAGATTAAACTCACTATGATCAAGTAAAATTATTTTTTTTGCTTTAAAAAATACACATTGTCTTACTATTTCACTTCCTATACTTCCGCCAGCCCCAGTAACTAAAATAATTTTATTATTTATAAATGACGATATCTTTTCTTTATCCAAATCTTTTGGATGGCGTGCTAACAAATCTTCCACCGAAATATCTTTTAATTGAGTTGAAAATTCCTTATCTTGCAAGATTTCATTAAGAGATGGCAAAAATTTAATTTCAATAAAATAATCGCTAAGTCTTTCGTATATTTCTTTTGCTCTTTTTTGATTTGCACTTGGCATAGCAACTACTAATAAATCATATTTTTTATCGCCAATTCTTTTTTTAAGTTCATTTTTTGATAAAATCCTAATAGCATCTATACTTCTGCCTTGCACTATTTTATCATCATCACAAAAATATTTTACTCTATATTCACTATTTCTAAATTCTTCTTCTAATTTAATTCCCGCTTTTCCAGCACCATAAATAACAACTTTTTTTGTTTTTTGAACTTGACTTCTATTCATTATAAAATGATAAAAATACATAGCAAAATTTATTGCAAATAAATATAAGAATACTTCAGAAGTTAAAAAATAAATTGGTATATCTCTGTAAAATATAGGAGCATAAATAAGAAACGCAATAATATATACGAAACTTTTCATTAAAAATGTTTTGGTTGATGCTTTAGACCAAGAGAGAGAGTAGTCTTTAAAAATAAATAATGAAGCAATTATACGAATACCAATAACAATTAAAACCAAATTTAATTCAAATGGTAAATGAAAAATAAAAAAAGTCCACCAAAAAGTACCAAATGTCAGTGTAATTATCACTAGAAAGTTTAATATTCTTTTGTCTAACATTTTTTTCCTATTTAATAATTCTAGTATTTATCATATATAGTTTTAAAATCAATCAAGTTTCAAAACAGCCATAAAAGCTTCCTGAGGAACATTAACTCTCCCTATAGCTTTCATTCTTTTTTTACCTGCTTTTTGTTTTTCTAACAATTTTCGCTTCCTAGTAATATCGCCACCATAACACTTAGCCGTAACATTTTTACCTGTTGATTTTACTGTTTCTCTTGCTATTATATTGCTTCCTATACTAGCTTGAATCGCAACTTCAAAAAGTTGTCTTGGAATAAGCTCTTTTAATTGTTTTACAAACACTCTTCCTTTTGCTTGTGCTTTTTCTTCTGGTACAATTATACTTAATGCGTCTACAGGTTCGCCTGCAACTAAAACATCAAGTTTTTTAAGATTCCCAGGTCTAAATCCTACAACCTCATAATCAAAACTAGCATACCCTTTTGTAATAGATTTTAATTTATCATAAAAATCCATAACTATCTCATTCATAGGAATATCATAATCAAGCAAAACTCTAGTAGGATTGATATAGTCCATTTTATTTTGGATAGCTCTTTTATCATTAAGAAACTTTATAACATTTCCTAAGTATTCATCAGGTGTCAAAATAGTAGCTTTTACATATGGTTCAAAAATTGTTTCTATTTGATTTACTTTTGGTAAATCATAAGGATTTTGTATCATTATTTCTTCGCCGTCAGTTTTAAGAACTTTATATACAACAGTAGGAGCAGTTGCTATTAAATCTAGCCCAAATTCTCGCTCCAATCTTTCTTTGATAACTTCCATATGAAGCATACCTAAAAATCCAGTTCTAAAACCACTTCCAAGAGCTACTGAACTTTCTGGCTCATAGCTAATAGAACTGTCATTTAATTTAAGTTTTTCTAAGGCTTCTCTTAGGTCTTCAAACTTATCTGTCTCAATTGGATAAAGCCCTGCAAATACAAATGGCTTAGCAGGCTCAAATCCATCTATTACTTCAGCTGTTGGATTCTTAGCGTCAGTTATAGTATCGCCAACTTGAATAACTTCAGTAGTTTTAATTCCAAGTATTACTATACCAATTTCGCCAGTTTTTATTTCATTTGTTTTTTCTTTTTTAATAGGATGAGGATACATAAGATCTAGAACTTTATGTTCAGCTTTAGTATTCATCATTTTAAGTAGCTGACCTTTTTTAATACTTCCATCATAAACTCGTACAAGTGCTAAAGCTCCCAAATAATTATCAAACCAACTATCATAAATAAGTGCTTTTGTAGATGCCTTTTCGTTTCCATTTGGTGCTGGAATTCTATCAACTATGCTATCAATTAACTTTCTTACTCCAAGTCCAGTCTTTGCACTAATCAAATTATTTTCAGTACAATCAAGTCCAATAGCCTCTTCAACTTCTTCTAAAACCCTATCTGGATCAGCAGATGGCAAATCTATTTTATTTACCACAGGTAAAAGTGTAAGGTCATTATCCATTGCAATATAAACATTTGCGATTGTTTGAGCCTCAACTCCTTGTGTACTATCAATGATAAGCAAAGCCCCCTCTGATGATGCCAAAGAACGACTAACTTCATAAGAAAAATCAACATGACCAGGAGTATCTATAAGATTTAAAACATATTGTTCACCATCTTTTGTATAATTTAATCTAACACTTTGAGCTTTTATTGTTATGCCACGCTCTTGCTCAATATCCATCGTATCCATTACTTGTGCAGACATTTCTCTGTCGCTTACCGATCCACATTCTTGAATAATCCTATCAGCAAGTGTTGATTTTCCATGATCAATATGTGCGATAATACTGAAATTTCTAATATTTTTTTGCAATTATTTAACTCCGCTTTCTTATTCTAAAACATTGTATTTATAGATTCATTGCTATAAATTATTTTAATTGCTTCTCCGATAATAGCAGATGCAGTTAATACAGTAATCTTATCATTTTCTTCTCTTAAAGGAATAGTATCAGCAATGACAAGCTCATCTAAGCTACTTTTTGTAATTCTATCAAACGCAGGTCCACTTAAAACTCCATGAGTACAACAAGCCATTACACTTGTAGCCCCTTGACTTTTAAGAGCGTCAGCAGCTTTAGTAAGAGTTCCTGCAGTATCGACCATATCATCTAATATAATTACATCTTTACCTTCAACATTCCCAATTATATTCATCACTTCAGAAACATTTGCTTTTTCTCTTTTTTTATCAACTATAACCAAATCATACCCAAGCTTGTCAGCATAGCTTCTTGCTCGTGCAACTCCGCCAACATCAGGACTTGCAATAATTGGATTTTTAAGATTTTTAGCTTCAATATAATCAATAAATAGCATACTTCCAAGCAAATGATCTACAGGAATATCAAAAAATCCCTGAATTTGAGGAGCATGCAAATCAACAGTTGTAACTCTATTTATCCCTGCTTTTTCAATCATATCAGCAACTAATTTTGCAGAAATAGGCACTCTAGGAGCTACTTTTTTATCTTGTCTTGCATATCCAAAATAAGGAATAATTGCATTTATAGTTCCGGCACTACTTCTTTTAAAAGCATCTGCCAAAATCAAAAGTTCCATTAAATTATCATTTGCAGGAGCACAAGTTGGTTGAATAATAAAAATATCAGAACCTCTTACAGATTCTTTAATATTCACATTTATCTCACCGTCACTAAATCTATTTATTTCCACTTCTGTCAAATCTTGACCTAAATATTTAGCTACTTTTTTGGCAAATTCAGGATTTGCATTTCCTGATACTAGTTTATATCCTCTCATAACATTCCCCTTTGTTTCTTATATGTCGCGATTATATCCAAAATATACTTACACTTTATAACATTTTAATATCTAAATTTTTAACAACTTATAGCTTCATCAAACATAGCTTTTGCTGTTTTTTCTGTTTCAACTACGATATGTGATAAATTTAATTTTGATAAAGCTTCTTTTTCTTCATATTTATTTACTTTTACTATAATTTTTGTGTCTTCAACTTCTTTAATTAAATCATTAACTGCTTCGCAAATATGATTTAATTTCTTACTATTCCCAATAGATATTACAACACAAGCTGCTTCTTTTATATTTACAGATTCTAAAATATTTTTTTGTGCTGCATTACCAAATATAACTGGCTCATTTAATTTTTGTGCTTCTTTTACTGTATTAATATCTGATTCAATTGCAATAAATTCTGTACCATTTTTTTTGATTAAGCTTGCTATGTTTTTTCCCAATCTTCCATATCCTATTAAAATAATATGATCAATTAATCTTTCTTTTTTAATAGTTAAACAATCATCATTTTTATTTTTTTTAGATATAAAAAAATCAACTATTTGCGTTATATTTTTTAATACAAAAGGAGTAATAATCATAGAAATAACAACAATTACTATTAAAACTTGCCCTATTACTGGATCGACCAGTCCTTTTGCAAATGAAAGTTCAAAAATAACCAAAGCAAATTCTCCAAGCTGAAAAAGAGAAAAGGCAGTTTTTAACGAACTTCTCTTATCTGCTCCAATTTTTAAAATAGCAAAAATAATAACTATCTTTATAATTATTAAAATAGGCAAAAGCATTGATATCATACCCATGTTTGCGATTATAATTGTAAAATCAAGTTGCATACCAACTGTTATAAAAAAGACTCCCAAAAGCAAATCTCTAAATGGAACAAGATCGGCCTCAACTTGATGTCTATAATGTGTTTCAGCGATCATCATACCAGCAATAAATGCGCCCAAAGAATATGAAAAATGAAAAAGATGAGCGATATAAGATGCTCCCATAACAATAAGCAAGATTGAACTTATAAATATCTCATTTGATTTAGCTTTACTCACTTTGTATAAAAATGGCTCAAGTAAGTATTTACCTATTAAAAAAAATCCGACAAGCAAAATAACAGCATCTATTGCTGTTTTTAATAAAAGTGTAGATACTGACTGATTTCCTATAGAAAAAATAGTTATCATAAGTAATATAGGAATTACAGCAATATCTTGGAATAGCAATATTCCTAAAGTCTTGCGACCATACTCTTTATTGATATCTCCACTTTCATTTAAAAGTTTTAGAACGATAGCAGTTGAAGAAAGTGCAAGTGCTGCGCCAATTATTATTGCCGATTTTATTTCTATATCAAAAATAGTAACTGCAAGAAATGAAAATAGTGAAGCGCTTAAAAAAACTTGAAGTCCTCCATAAAGAAAAACTTCTTTTTTCATTTGTTTAAGATGATTTATTGAAAATTCCAAACCAATAGTAAACATTAAAAATACAACGCCAAATTCTGCTATCTCTTTAAGCTCATGACTATGCAAGACACTATGTAAACTAAACCCATAAGCAATAATTACGCCAGTAACTATATAGCCTATAATAGTAGGAATACGGAACTGTCTTAAAAATAAATTTAATAATGTTGCTATAAATATAGTAAATATTATAATTTCTAACACCCTCTAATCCTTTTGTTTATTGAGTTACTTTTACAATTTCTCCGCTTCCAATAACTTCATCTTTATCATAAAAAACAGCAATTTGTCCATGAGCTACACCATATACAACTTCTTTTAATATTATCTTTGCTGTTTTTTTATCTTTATTTATTATTACTTCACACGGAACTTGATAGCTTCTATATCTTAATTTTACCGTGCAATCCAATGATGATTTATCTATAAACATATTAATATTTTTTAAATCAACTTCTTTAATTGCTAATCTATCTTTTTTACATACTGTTATAGTGTTTAGCTTTGCATCTATTGATTTAACATAATGTGGCTCATGTGCACCGTGAACATAAAAACCTCTTCTCTTGCCAACAGTATAATGCATATAACCTTTGTGATGTCCTATAGCATTTCCATCTTCATCTAAAGTATCACCTTTTTGTTCAATATTGACATGGCGTTTTAGTATATCAATGTACTCATTTTCAACAAAACATATCTCTTGTGAATCTTTTTTTGTAGCAATCTCTTTAAACTGAGGTATTTCCAAAGCTATTTCCCTGATTTGTTCTTTTGTATATTTACTCATAGGGAAAAGTATTTTTGATAAAACTTCTTTATTGATTTGTCCTAAAAAATAACTTTGGTCTTTACTTTTATCAACTGCCTCATATACAGCCTTTCCATCAGTAGAAGCATAGTGTCCAGTTGCCAAATAATCACAATCATTTTGCATAGCAAAATCAAACATTGCTCCAAATTTAATTGTCCTATTGCATATAACACAAGGATTTGGAGTAATACCATCTATATAACTATTTACAAAATAATCATAAACTTCATTTTTAAATTTTTTAGTTAAATCCAATATTTGATATTTGATATTTAAAAATTTAGCAACCTTTTCAATAGATTCAAGATTATTTTCATGATATCCCTCAATAATATTATGAAGCTTCATATAGACACCCTGAACTTCATATCCTTCTTGTTGAAGCAAATATGCCGTTATAGAACTGTCTACACCACCACTTAATCCAACCATTATTTTTTTATTTTTCATATTATGATTTTATCATATTAACCATAAACTATTTTGAATATATTTTATTACTTAAAGTATTCTACCCTTTAATATCTATCTCTCCTAATAATCTATCAAAATCACTTTTATATGATTTATCTTGAATTACTTTATATTTTTCAAACTCACTTAATGCAAACTCTTTTGCAATTACGGCTGTAACTTTTCCAGCATTTTGTAAAATATCTCGCTCATTAAATTGTAAAAAAGCATTTAATTTTTGACTCCAATCTTTCATGGTCATTGGGATATTTCTTTC
>JAOZVJ010000005.1 GCA_029938215.1 Arcobacteraceae bacterium
GGTTTCTAGGTCCTATTGGCAAAAGTCCATTGGAGTTGGATATTTCTGATTTAAATCAGCTTAGTGAAATTTTAAAAAAAGATGATAAATTGTTAAATTGGCTAGAAAATAGTGCAGTAGCAATTAATGATGTACTAGTTCAAGGAAAAAATCATACTTTAAAAGATGGCGACAAGATTTCTTTATTGCCACCTGTTTGCGGAGGATAAGTTTTATGAAAAGTGAAAAAGAAAAAACTCCAGCACTACAATTATTTGATGGCTCATTGCCAGTTGAAAAAATTACAAATAAATGGTACGAAGAATTTAAAAATTCAAACTATGGAGCAATTATTACTTTTGTTGGCATTGTTCGAGATGAAAATGGAATTGATGGGCTTAGCTTTGATATCTATGAGCCTATTTTAAATAGTTGGTTTGATACTTGGCAAAAAAAAGCAAAAAGTAGAGGTGCAATTATTTTAATGGCACATGCTAAAGGTGATGTTTTAAATCATACAAGTTCTTATATTTCTGCTATTTGTTCTCCGCAAAGAAGAGTTGGTTTAGAATTAATTGATGAATTTGTAGAAGACTTTAAAGCATCAGCTCCTATTTGGAAATATGATATTATTGATGGAAAAAGAATATATGCCGAAGATAGAAGTACAAAAATTAATGGAGCAGGAATCCTTTTGTAAATGAAAAATATTTTAATAGTTGATGACAGCAAAACAATAACAAAAAGATTAGAAATCCTAATAAAAAGTAAACTAGGCTACAATCCAGTTATTGCTCACAGTAAAAAAGAATGTACTGAAAAACTACTTAAATATAAAAGCAAATTTGCTATTGCTTTACTTGATATAGGACTACCAGATGCTCCAAATGGTGAAGTTATTGACTTAGTAACAAAATTTAAAATACCGTCAGTTGTATTAACAGCTTCCACAAACTTAGAAGATAGTTTTAGAAATAAAGATATTGTTGATTATGTTATCAAAGATGGGGATTTTGTATTTTCTTATATTATTTCTTTAATTAAAAGAATAGTTGCAAATCATAATTTAAAGGTACTTGTTGTTGATGATTCAAAAACATTTTGTGGAAAAATTGTTGATTTACTTCGAAGGTATCGAATTGATTGTTTTGTGGCAAATAATGGGATAGAGGCCTTGGATATAATTAAAAAAAATAAAGGTATAAAACTTGCTTTTATAGATTACTATATGCCACAAATGGATGGTCTTGAATTACTTCGTGAAATAAGAAAAGAATATCCAAAAGATGAATTTTCAACTATTATTATTTCAGGAAGTAGCGACAGAAGAACACCGGCAAAATTTTTAAAATGTGGTGCGAATGATTTTTTATTTAAAGATTTTACAGAAGAAGAATTTTATGCTAGATTAAATTCAAATTTAGAAGTCTTAGAGCTTTTTGAAATAACAAAAGAAAAAGCCAATAAAGATTATTTGACAGGTTTGTTTAATAGAAGATATTTATTTGAAATTGGAACAGAAGTTTATAATCGTGCAAAAATTAAAAACAATAAATTAGCAGTTGCAATCATTGATATAGATGATTTTAAAAAAATCAATGATACATACGGACACGATATAGGTGATATCGCAATAAAAGAAGTGTCAAGAATTCTTAAAAAAACAGTTAATGAAGATACTATAACTTCAAGACTCGGTGGAGAAGAGTTTTGTTTAATTTTAAAAAACAGAAATAAAGAAGAAATAGAAAAACTTTTAAACCTAATTAGATTAGAATTTGAAAATAATAAAATCAAAATAAGCAAAAAAGAAAAAATATCTTACACTGTCTCAATTGGTTATACTGTAAAATTTAGTGAAAATTTAGAAAGCATGTTAAAATTTGCAGATGAAGGTTTATATAAAGCAAAAGAAAGTGGGAAAAATAAGGTAGTTTATTTTGAGGATTGATTTACATAATCATACAACTTTATGCAATCATGCAACAGGAAGTATGGAAAATTATGTAAAAAAAGCTATCGGTTTAGGTATAGATATTTTTGGATTTAGTGATCATGCTCCTATGGATTTTGAGCCAGAATATAGAATGAGTTTAAAACAAAAAGAATTCTATGAAAAAAGTGTTCTTGAATTAAAAGAAAAATATAAAGATAAAATAGAAATTATTTTAGGTTATGAAGTTGATTTTATGTCAAATCCTAATTTTATTGAAAAAGATATTTTAAATGCAAAAGTTGATTATCTAATAGGCTCAGTTCATTTTATTGATAGATGGGGTTTTGATAACCCACAATTTTTAGACATATATGACAATAAAAATATTGATACAGTTTGGGAAGAATATTTTCAGGCGATATCTTCAATGGTAAAGACTGGTTATTTTGATATAGTGGGTCATTTAGATTTAATAAAAATTTTTAAATTTTTTCCAAAAAAAGATATTAAAAAAATCGCATATCAAACTATGCAAGATATTAAAAAATCAAAAATGGTTTTAGAGATAAATAGTTCAGGCTTTAGAAAACCAATATCAGAACAATATCCATCTAAAGAATTGCTTGAATTAGCTTATGAATTAGATATAAACATTACCTTTGGAAGTGATGCTCATGAAATTGAGCAAATTGGTTTTGGGTACGATAAAATAGTAAAACTTGCACGAGAAGTTGGATACACAAAATGTGTGTCATTTAAAAATCGTGATAAAAAAATTGTAGTTTTTTAAAATTATAATTTTTAGATATAATGGAAAAATAAAATTTAACAAGGAGATTTAAATATGGGTAAATTTGTAAATAATGTAGTAGATTTTTTTAAATTTTGTAAAAAAAATGAGGTAGAATTTGTAGATTTTAGATTTACAGACATCAAGGGTACTTGGCATCATATCAGTTACAGAATGAGTGCGGTTAATGAAAGTTTATTAAATAATGGTATGCCTTTTGATGGCTCAAGTATTGATGCATGGCAACCAATTAATAAATCAGATATGCTTTTAAAGCCAGATGTAGCAACATCATTTTTAGATCCATTTACTGCGGATAGTACAATTATTGTTATTTGTGATGTTTTTGATATTTATGAAAATGAATTTTATGCAAAATGTCCAAGAAGTATTGCTAAAAAATCATTAGAATATTTAGCTAATGCTGGTATCGGAGATGTTGCTTATTTTGGTCCAGAAAATGAATTTTTTATTTTTGATGATGTAAAAATTAAAGATAAAATTCACGAATCTCACTATAAAGTTAATACTGAAGATGGTGAATGGAATGATGATGCTGATATGGAAGGTGGAAATATCGGTCATAGAGCCAGAACAAAAGGTGGCTATTTCCCAGTTGCTCCTGTTGACAATGGGGTTGATTTAAGAGCCGAAATAATGCATGTTCTTGAAGATATTGGGCTAGAAGTAATTTTAGGACATCATGAGGTTGCTCAAGGTCAGCATGAAATTGGAATTGTTTTTAATACTTTAGTTGAAGCTGCCGATAATGTACAAAAATTAAAATATGTTGTTAAAATGATAGCTCATTTAAATGGTAAAACCGCAACATTTATGCCAAAACCACTTCTTGGAGATAATGGTAATGGTATGCATGTCCACCAGTCTATCTGGAAAGATGGTAAAAATACTTTTTACAAAGAAGGAGAATATGGCAATTTAAGTGATAATGCAAGATATTATACTGGTGGTATTTTTAAGCATGCAAGAGCAGTAGCTGCTTTTACAAATGCTTCAACAAATTCTTATAAAAGATTAATACCTGGTTATGAAGCACCAAATATTTTAACCTATTCTTCTCAAAACAGGTCAGCAGCTTGTAGAATTCCTTATGGAGCAGGAGAAGGAGCAACAAGAATAGAGATGAGATTTCCAGATAGTACAGCTTGCCCATATTTGGCATTTGCAACAATGATGATGGCAGGAATTGATGGTATTAAAAATAAAATTGAACCAATGGGTCCAATGGATGAAGATTTATTCAAATTAACTTTAAGTGAAATTAGAGCTAAAGGCATCCCTCAAATGCCTCATTCTTTAAGAGGTGCTTTAGAAGCATTGATTAGAGATAATGATTTTTTAAAACCAGTATTTACTGAAGATTTTATTGATGCTTATCAAAACTATCAATTTGAAAGACAAGTTTGGCCAGATGAGGCTAGACCAACTGCATTTGAATTTAAATCAACATATTCTTGTTGATAATAAAATATATGACAAGAGTTAATTTCTAGTACTTTTGTCATATACAAAACTAACCTAAACTTTATAATAAGCAAATAATTACTCCATAAACTATCTTTAAGCAAATTTTAATTATAATCCATAACTTTTTTCGAAAAAATATACCGTTTCGAGATTAGGTAGTATCTAAATAAAATTTTAACTTTAAAGTTTTATGAAGAGAAGCTTGAGCGATGCTTTATGTCTAATACATAACAATCGTTACAAACCAAATTTAAAGGGAAAAGATGCCTACAATCAATCAATTGATTAGAAAAGAGCGAAAAAAAGTAATTAAAAAATCTAAATCGCCTGCTCTAGAAAGCTGTCCACAAAGAAGAGGAGTATGTACAAGAGTATATACAACAACACCAAAAAAACCTAACTCGGCTTTAAGAAAAGTTGCAAAAGTTAGATTAACTACTGGCTTTGAAGTAATTTCATATATCGGTGGAGAAGGTCACAACCTTCAAGAACACTCTATTGTGTTAGTAAGAGGGGGTAGAATTAAAGATTTACCTGGTGTTAAGTATCACATTGTTAGAGGTGCTTTAGATACTGCTGGTGTTGCAAACAGAACTGTTGCAAGATCTAAATATGGTACTAAAAAGCCTAAAAAATAAGTAGAAGGATAATAAAATGAGAAGAAGAAAAGCTCCCGTAAGAGAAGTAATGGCAGATCCTATCTACAATAGTAAAGTGATCACAAAATTCATAAATGCAGTAATGTTAGATGGTAAAAAATCAATTGCTCAAAAAATTATGTATGGTGCAGTAGCAAACCTTGATGCAAGAGGCGAAGAAAAAGGTATTGAACTTTTTGAAAAAGCAATTGAAAATGTTAAACCACTTTTAGAAGTAAAATCTAGAAGAGTTGGTGGAGCAACTTATCAAGTGCCTATCGAAGTTAGACCTGTTAGAAGACAAACTTTAGCATTAAGATGGTTAATCGAAATGGCTAGAAAAAGAAATGAAAGAACTATGGTAGATAGACTTGCAAATGAACTTTTTGAAGCTGCAAATGAAAGAGGAAATACTTTCAAGAAAAAAGAAGATACGCATAGAATGGCTGAAGCAAATAAAGCATTTGCTCACTATAGATGGTAATTAGTTATGGCTAGAAAAACACCACTAAACAGAGTTAGAAATATTGGAATTGCAGCACATATTGATGCAGGAAAAACAACAACAACTGAAAGAATTTTATTCTACACAGGTGTTGAGCATAAAATTGGTGAAGTTCATGATGGCGCAGCAACTATGGACTGGATGGAGCAAGAGCAAGAAAGAGGTATAACAATTACTTCTGCTGCTACTACTTGTCACTGGAAAAACCCAATGGATGGAACTGATACAATGATTAATATCATTGATACTCCAGGCCATGTTGATTTTACTATTGAAGTTGAAAGATCTATGAGAGTTCTTGATGGTGCTGTTGCTGTATTTTGTTCAGTTGGTGGGGTTCAACCACAAAGTGAAACTGTTTGGAGACAAGCAAATAAATATAGAGTTCCAAGAATGATTTTTGTTAACAAAATGGATAGAACTGGTGCTGATTTTTTTAATGTTGAAGAACAAGTAGGTTCAAGACTTAAAGCAAATCCAGTGCCAATTCAAATTCCTATTGGAGCAGAAGAAAACTTTGCTGGTGTTGTTGATTTAGTAACAATGAAAGCTATTGTTTGGGATCAAGATGCTGAAATGGGCTCAAACTATCATATTGAAGATATTCCTGCTGATTTACAAGATCAAGCGGAAGAATATAGAGAGAAAATGGTAGAAGCTGCGGCTGAATCTATTGATGAATTAATGGAAAAATATCTTGAAGAAGGTGAATTAACTGAGGATGAGATTATGGCAGGTATTAAAGCTGGTTGTTTAAATATGACAATTACTCCTATGACTTGTGGAACTGCATTTAAAAACAAAGGTGTTCAAACTTTACTTGACTGCGTATGTAGATATCTACCAAGTCCTGTTGAAGTTGAAGACATCAAAGGTGAAACACAAGATGGCGAACCTATAGTTGTTGAATCAACTGATGATGGTAAAGTAGCTGGACTTGCATTTAAAATTATGACAGATCCGTTTGTTGGACAACTTACATTTACAAGAATTTATAGAGGAATCTTAAAATCTGGTACTTATGTAATGAATTCAACAAAAATGAAAAAAGAGAGAATTGGAAGACTTCTTAAAATGCACGCTATCAAAAGAGAAGAAGTTTCTGAACTTTATGCTGGTGAAATTGGTGCTGTTGTTGGTCTTAAATCAACAATTACTGGTGATACTTTAGCTGATGTAGATGATCCTGTAATCTTAGAGAGAATGGACTTTCCAGAACCTGTTATTTCTGTTGCTGTTGAACCAAAAACTAAAGCTGACCAAGAAAAAATGGGTATTGCTTTAGGTAAACTTGCACAAGAAGATCCATCTTTTAGAGTAGAAACTGATGAAGAATCTGGTCAAACTATTATTTCAGGAATGGGTGAACTTCACCTTGAAATTCTTGTAGATAGAATGAAGAGAGAATTTGCAGTTGAAGCTGAAGTTGGAGCTCCGCAAGTTGCTTATAGAGAAACTATTAAAGCTGGCGTTAAACAAGAATATAAATATGCTAAACAATCTGGTGGTAAAGGTCAGTATGGTCATGTGTATTTAAGAATTGAGCCTATGAGCAAAGAAGAAACAAATGAAGAAGGTTTTGAATTTGTATCTGAAATCAAAGGTGGGTCTATTCCAAAAGAATTTATTCCAGCTGTTCAAAAAGGTTGTAAAGAAACAATGCAAGGCGGTATCTTAGCTGGTTATCCTCTAGTTGATATTAGAGTTACAGTTTATGACGGGTCTTACCATGATGTTGATTCATCTGAAATGGCATTTAAACTTGCTGCTTCTATGGGATTTAAAGCTGGTTGTCGTCAAAGTGAAGCACAAGCTTGTATCTTAGAGCCTATGATGAGAGTTGAAATTGAAACACCTGAAGAATATATGGGTGATGTTATTGGTGACTGTAACAAAAGAAGAGGACAAGTTCAATCTATGGATGATAGAGCTGGTGTAAAACTTGTAGTTGCATTAGTACCATTAGCTGAAATGTTCGGCTACTCAACAGACCTAAGAAGTATGTCTCAAGGACGAGCTACTTATTCAATGATTTTTGATCAATATATGGAAGTTCCTAAAAATGTTGCTGATGAAATTATGAAAAAACGAAATGGTTAATCGCGTAGTAAAATGACACCTGCGTGTCATTTTTAGCGATTAACGAGATTTTGGTTATTTGTGCTTTAGCACGAATCCAAAATGTCCGTTCCTTTCGCCGAATGGCGACCAAAAATAATTTCTTTAAAAGCCCCATCTTTTGATGGGGCTTTTTTATTTCCAATAAAACATCACCACAATACCAATAAAAATTAGATATAATGCATTTATGAAAAAAGCAGAATTATTAAGCCCTGCGGGGAATTTGGAAAAACTAAAAATAGCTTTCGCTTATGGTGCAGATGCTGTTTATGGTGGAGTAAGTCATTTTTCGCTTCGTATTAGAAGTGGAAAAGAATTTACTATGGAAACTTTTAAAGAGGGCATTGATTACGCTCATAATATTGGTAAAAAAGTTTATGTTACGATAAATGGATTTCCTTTTAATTCACAAATTGAATTATTAAAAAAACATATTAAAAATATAGCAGAATTAAATCCAGATGCTTTAATAGTTGCAACTCCAGGCGTTGTTGCACTTTGTCACGAATTAGCTCCAAATATTCCAATACATTTATCTACTCAAGCAAATGTTATGAATTATCTTGATGCAAAAGTTTATTATAATATGGGCGTAAAAAGAATAATAGCAGCTAGGGAAATTAGTCTTCAAGATGTTGAAGAGATTAAGAAAAAATTACCAGATCTGGAAATAGAAATATTTGTGCATGGTTCTATGTGTTTTGCATATAGCGGAAGATGTTTGGTTAGTGCTGTTCAAATGGGAAGAGTACCAAATCGTGGAAGTTGTGCAAATGATTGTCGATTTGAATATACTTTATACGCAGGAAATGAAGAGCATGGAACGCTTTTTAGACTTGAAGAGCAACCTGATATTGGCACATATATCTTTAATGCAAAAGATATGAATTTAGCTTCACATGTTGATGAGATATTAAAAAGTGATGCAGTAGATAGCATAAAAATAGAAGGTCGAACAAAATCACCCTATTATGCTGCAGTTACAGCTTATGCATATCGCATGGCAATTGATGATTTTTATGATGAAAAATTTGATGCTAAAAAATACCAAAAAGAATTAGACACTACAAAAAATCGCGGATTTACTGATGCCTATCTTATTCATAAGCCTTTTGAAAAAAATGATACACAAAACCATAATTATGCTATGAGTGTTGGAACTTTTGAGGTTAGTGGACTTGTGGTTGAAAATGAAGAATACTTTATGTGCAAATATAAAACTTTTATAGATGATGAAATAGAAATATTTCTTCCACTTAATAGTAACATAGAAACTTGCGACAATGAAATAGGCTCAATTTACAAAAAAGAAGATGGGAAATTTTATATTAAATTTAAAAAAATCATAACAGAATTAGGCAAAGAACTTGAAGCGGTTCATAGCGGAAATACAAATCCTATTAAATTACCATGCAAATTACCATATTTAACAATGTTTAGAGTAAAATCACAAAATACAGAACTAGATAATTCTTGTCCGTCGTAATTTAATAAATTATTAGTTAGAATTGCGAAATAAAAAGTAAAAAAACAAAGGGGAAAAAAATGGATTTTGTATCAATAATAATGGGAAGTAAAAGTGATTATGAGATTATGAAGTCTTGTGCTGATACTCTTGAATCATTTAATGTAAAATATGAACTAATCATCAGTTCGGCACATAGAAGTCCAGAGAGAACAAAAACCTATATCAAAGAAGCAGAAGAAAAAGGTGCAAAAATATTTATTGCAGCTGCAGGAATGGCGGCTCATTTAGCAGGTGCTTTAGCAGCAACAACCACTAAGCCAGTTATTGGAGTACCTATGAAAGGTGGCGCCATGGATGGTATGGATGCAATGTTATCCACTGTACAAATGCCAGCAGGTATGCCTGTAGCTACCGTAGCTCTAGGAAAAGCAGGGGCTGTTAATGCAGCGTATTTGGCTATACAAATTTTAGCAATTACAGATAAAGAATTAGCAATTAAAATGAGAGAAGACAGAGTGGTAAAAGAAAGAAAAGTAGAAAATGATAGTAGAGAAGTTGAGGTATTGATATAAGATGATAACATTTAGTCAATTACTTTTAAAATTGCAACAATATTGGGCAGAACAAGGATGTAATATTTTACAACCTTACGATATTCCTGCAGGAGCTGGAACTTTTCATCCTGCTACACTTTTGCGAAGCTTAGACAATAAACCTTGGAGTGTAGCATATGTTGCACCATCAAGAAGACCAACAGATGGAAGATATGGAGAAAATCCAAACAGACTTGGCTCTTATTATCAATTTCAAGCACTAATCAAGCCATCTCCAGACAATATCCAAGATTTGTATTTAAAATCTTTGGAATATCTTGGACTTGATTTATCAAAGCATGATATTAGATTTGTAGAAGATAATTGGGAATCTCCAACTTTGGGTGCTTGGGGACTTGGCTGGGAAGTTTGGCTTGATGGTATGGAAGTAACGCAATTTACTTATTTTCAACAAGTTGGAGGAATTGCCTGTAGTCCTGTTGCTGTTGAAATTACTTATGGAACAGAACGACTTGCAATGTATTTACAAGGCGTTGATAATATATTTGATATTGTCTGGAATAAAAATGAACATGGAATTACAACATATAAAGATATTCATTTTGAAAGTGAAGTTGAATTTAGTAAATACAATTTCGAAATAGCAGATGTAAATATGCTATTTAAACATTTTGATGATGCTTTTAATGAGTGTAAAAAATGTTTAGAAGCCAAACTTCCGCTTCCAGCTTATGATCAATGTATGATGGCTAGTCATGCTTTCAATACACTTGATGCAAGAAAAGCTATTTCGGTTACGCAAAGACAAAATTATATTTTAAAAGTGCGTGAGCTGTCTTTAGGATGTGCCAAACTTTACAAAGAACAAGAAAATGATAGAACACTAAGATTGGAAAATAATAAAAAATGATAATAAAAGATTTGTATAATTTTTTAGATGAAATATCTCCATTTGCTCTACAAGAAAAATGGGACAATAGTGGCTTAGTTGTTGGAAATATGAATGATAAAATCATAAGAGTTTATATATCTTTAGATTTAGATGCAAAAATGCTTAAAAACATTGAGCCAAATAGTTTAATTATTACACATCATCCACTAATTTTCAGTCCTCTTAAAACTATAAATTATGATAGCTATTCTACAAAAATTTTAAAAAAACTTATTAAGAAAAATATTGCATTAATTTCAATGCATACTAATATTGATAAAACACATTTAAACAAATATGTAGCATCAGAAATTCTTGGATTTGAAAATATTGAATGTGATGAAGATTTTATTTGCTATATTAATACTAATATGAATTTTAAAGAGTTAAAAAAATTGGTACAAAATAAATTAAATTTACAATTTGATAAAAGTGTAAAATGTAAAAAAGATATCAAAAAAATAGCTTTAACAACTGGTGCAGGAATGAGTTTAATATCTTCTATTGATGCTGATTGTTTTTTAACAGGTGACATAAAATACCATGATGCAATGGAAGCAAAAGAACGGAATATTGGATTAATTGATATTGGACACTATGAAAGCGAACAACACTTTAGTCCCTTAATGATGGGGCTTATTGAAAAATATTTGAAAAAAAATGAAATAAAAGCTATAATAACAGCTTCACAAAATCCATTTGATTATAAAAAGATGAAAAAAGAAAAGGAAAAGATTTGAATAAAGATTTAGAGCAACTTGTACAACTGTCAAAATATGATGTAGAGATTACGGAATTTGAGCCAAAAATTGCAAAAGAAAATGAAAAGCTTGATGTGTTTTTGCAAACTACTGATACATTAAATAAGCAAATAGAAAATTTATATGTAGAGATTGATGATAATAAAAATAAAAGAATTAAGAATGATATTCACCTAAAAGAATTATCTGACAAACTTGAAGAAATAGCCTCAAAAGGTAAAATTGTAAAAACAGAAAAAGAAGTAAAAGCGCTTCAACTTGAAGAAGAAATCGCTAAAGAACAGATAAGTTTTGCAAATGATGAAATAATTAGACTTGATGAATTAACAATTGCAAAAGAAGAAGAATTAAATGAGTCAAAAGAAAAATTAACTCAAGAAGAAGAGGATATAGAAGAAATAAAGGAAGCTGTAAATAAAACAATTACTGAGCTTGAAGAATCTCGTAATGAAGTATCTAAAAACAGAACATATTTGTTTGAAAAAGTTGATAAAAAAGTTCTTGCTTTTTATGAGAAAATCAGAAAATGGGCAAAAGAAAAAGCTGTTGTTCCTGTAAAAAATCAAGCTTGCTATGGTTGTCATATGAAAATTTCAGATAGAGTGTATTATGAATTTTTAAATTCTGATGAAATTAAAACTTGTCCTCATTGTGGCAGAATAATTTACAAGCCAGAGCTAGAAGAGCAAGAATAGAAAAGTCTCTTAAGCTCATTCCAACTTTCACGAGTAGGAATGGGTAAAATACCAATTTCTATTATTGATTTTGGAGAATAAGAATGTTTAAATATTTATATTATTTTCTGGCACTTTTGTTATATATGTTTGCTATCCCATATCTATTTTATAAATCTCGAAATAAAAAATACAAAGATGCAATCCCATCTAAGTTTTTTCTAAAAAATAATCCAAAATTTAAAGAAAATGGTATTTGGTTCCATGCTTGTTCTATGGGTGAAGTATCTGCCTTAAAACCTATATTTGAAAAAATTGATGATAATATTAATTTATCAGTTATTACAGATACTGGCTTTGCGCAAGGTTTAAAAATGTGCAAAAATGTAAGATATTTACCATTTGAAATTTTTTTACCCTTTTGGGAAACACATCAAAAGGTTTTAGTGGTTATGGAAGCTGAACTTTGGTATATGTTGTTTTTAGTTGCAAAAATAAGAAAAACAAAAACTATTTTAATAAATGCTAGAATAAATGATAAGTCATACAAAACATATAAAAAATATAAATTCTTTTATAGAAAAGTATTTGAAAATATAGATAAAATTTTTGCACAAAGTCAAGAAGACAAGCAAAGACTAGCCGAACTTGGCGGTAAAAATATAGAAGTGATAGGAAATATAAAATTATCGACATTACCAAAAATCACAAATGTTTTAAAAAAGCCAAATGGAATTTTAATAACAGCAGGAAGCACACACAAAGATGAAGAAAAATTAATATTAGAAAGCTGGGATAAAAGTCAAGGTAAATTGATAATTGTTCCTCGACATCCGGAACGATTTGATGAAGTTGACAAGATAATACAAGATTTTATAAAAGATAAGAATATATCGTATCATAAATATTCATATCAAAAAGATTTTGAAAGTGATTTGATTTTGGTTGATATGTTAGGCGAACTAAACAATATTTATGCTATAAGTGATGTTGTTATTTTAGGTGGTGGATTTTGCAAAACTGCTGGTGGACACAATCCAATTGAGCCTGCATTTTTTGGATGTAAAATAATAAGTGGAAAAACAATATTTAATCAAAAATCACTTTTTGAGTGTATTAATAATTATTATTTGGTAGAAAACGATGAATTAGATACAATAATGTTAAAGTTAAAAGATTTAAACAAATCAGGTTTAAAAGAAATCGGCGACATAGAACCGATAATAAAAGAAATTAATAGCGGAACAAAAGAATAAAAAGGAAGAAAATGGCAAGAGATAAAGCGTATAAATTATTAGCTATCCAAGAAGGAATTTCAAATAAAAAAGCAAAAGATTTAATAGACAAGGGCGTAGTAAGCGTGAATGGTCAAAAATTAGTGGTTGCTAGGGGCGAAATATCAGATCAAGCAGTTTTTAAAGTTAAAGAAATAGCAAATGCAAAAATTATATTTCAAGATGATGATATTTTTGTAGTTGATAAACCTGCTTTTTTAAATGCCCATGAAGTAGCAGATAGTTTTCCTCAATATATTCTTCTAAACAGACTTGATAAAGAGACAAGTGGCGTAATGATGTTTGCTAAAAATGAAGAATTTAGAAAAAAAGCTATTAGAGAATTTGCACAAAATAGAGTTTACAAAGAATATGTAGCAATAGTTGATGGCAAATTCATAGAAGATTTAGAAATAAATCAACCAATTTTAACTATCAAGGGCAAAACTGCAAGAAGTAAAATAGATAGTGAAAAAGGGAAACCTGCAAAAACAACTATTTATCCATATCAAGTTGAAGGACACAAGAGTAAAATTAAGGTTGTAATTGAAAATGGACGAACACATCAAATAAGAGTGCATTGTCAATTTGCAGGATACCCAATAATCGGTGATTTGCAATATGGTAAAAATATAGCTCAGGCAAGCAGAATGATGTTGCATTCTAAAATAACAAGAATATTTGATTATGAATTTGAAGCTAGAGAACCTAGAGAATTTTATCATTTTGGGTTTTAAACTTAAAATAACATTAATTTAAACACTTTGTCAAACCATAAAATCCCTTATTTTAGGGATTTTATGGTTTTTCCTTTAAGCATATCTTAAACTTAACTACTCTATAATTCGCAACTTAAAAATTATATGGAGAAATTGCGTGTTTGATAGTTTAACTAATTCTTTTAAAGCTGTTGTTGGGAAAATCCGATATAAAGATGATGAAAGAGCTTTAAAAAAAGCAACTACTGATTTAAAAAAATCATTATTAAAATCTGATGTTCACCATAAAACAACCAAAGATTTAATGACTTCTGTTGAATTAAAAACAAAACAAAATGGTATCGGTCAAGAATCATTTTTAAAAGCACTTCAAAGTTCACTTATAGATATTCTTACTGCAAACGGAAATCAAGGTTTTGTTTATAGTAATAAATCGCCACTTACTACAATATTAATGACTGGTCTTCAAGGTAGTGGTAAAACTACAACTACTGGAAAATTGGCAACTTATTTAAAAACTAGAAATAAAAAAGTTTTAGTTGCGGCAGCTGATTTACAAAGATTGGCAGCCGTTGAACAACTAAAGCAAATTGCCGAACAAATTGAAGTAGATATTTTTTACGATGAAAATGAACAAAATCCTACAAATATAGCTAAAAAAGCAAAACAAAAAGCACAAGAGGGTCAATATGATGTTCTGTTAATAGATACAGCTGGACGACTTGCTATTGATGATGAACTTATGGGACAACTTGAAGATATTAAAAAATCAGTTAATCCTGATGAAGTATTTTATGTAGCAGATTCTTTAACTGGTCATGATGCTACAAAAACAGCGACAACTTTTAAAGATAAAATTGGGATTGATGGTGTAATTTTATCAAAATATGATGGAGATACCAAAGGTGGTGTTGCTATTTCTATTGCTCATCAAGTTGGAGTTCCTTTAAGATTTATTGGAATTGGTGAAAAAATGCCAGATTTGGAAGTATTTCTTCCAGATAGAATCGTAAGCAGACTTATGGGTGCTGGTGATGTTGAAGGTCTTGCAGAAAAAGCAGCAGCTGTAATTGATGAAAAAAAAGCAAAAGAAGTTACAAGAAAAATTAAAAAAGGTGAATTTAATTTTAATGACTTCTTAGAGCAATTAGAGATGATGAAAAAAATGGGTTCAATGAAATCACTTATCTCAATGATACCCGGTATGGGTCAAATGGCAGGACAGCTTAAAAATATGGATCTTGATAATTCTGGTGAAATAAAAAGAATAAAAGCTTTAATTTGCTCAATGACACCAAAAGAAAAAGAAACACCAACACTAATTAATCTTAGTAGAAAACGAAGAATAGCAAAAGGTGCTGGCTTATCAGAGGTGCAGGTAAATAAAATATTAAAACAATTTAAAAATGCTTCCAAAATGGCTAAAAAATTAGCAGGAAAAGGCGGTATGAAAGATATGCAAAAAATGTTATCACAAATGGGTGGACAACAAGGTGGAGTACCGCAAGGAATTGGAAGATAAAAGTTGAAAGTTGGGAGTATTTAAAAAATTTAAATATTGCCAACTCTCAATTTAGAGTGTGTCAAACTAAATTGACATAAAATAAAAATAAAAAAGGACAGACATGACAGTAATTAGACTTACAAGAATGGGTAGAAACAAAAAACCATTTTACAGAATCGTTGTAACAGATAGCAGAAAGAGAAGAGATTCAGGATGGATTGAATCAATTGGTTACTATAATCCAGTATCAGAACCAAAACAAATAAAATTTGATCAAGAAAGACTTGATTATTGGTTAAGTGTTGGAGCAAAACCAAGTGAACGAATTCAAAAATTAACTGGCTTAAACAAAAAGTAATTAATTATGATAGTTGATTTTATTGCTAATTATGCAAAATTAATAGTAAATAATCCGCAAGACATTAAAGTAGATTTAGAAATGCTTAATGATGATTTTGCACAAATTACTATCAATGCTAACAATGCTGATATTGGCAAGCTTATTGGAAAAAACGGTAATATGATTAATGCTATTAAAACCATGGCAAATGGTTGCAAAGCTAAAGATGGTATATCATACAAACTTCAAGTGCAAGCTATTTAATGTCAAATGAGGTTTTTGTAGCTAAAATTGGTAAAACAGTTGGCCTTAATGGTCAGCTGAAACTTCATATTGATTCAGATTTTCCAGAGCAATTTTCAAAAAATTCACAATTTAATACAAATAAAAATACTACTTTAACTATTGAAAATTTTAATAGCAAAAATAATGTAGTAAAATTTAAAAATATTGATACTATAGATGATGCTAAAAAAATTATCAATCAACAGCTTTTTACAACTTTAAAAGACACTAAAAATAATTGCAAATTAGATAATGGACAATTTTTTTGGTTTGACCTTGTTGGTTGTAATATAATTGAAAATAATAAGATTTTGGGAAAGATAGTCGAAGTTCAAAGATACCCACAAAATGATTATTTTGAAATAGAAACTTCCAAAAAATTAATTGATGAAAAAAATTTATCCAAGATTTTTTTAATACCATACATTAAAGAATATATCTTAAATGTTGATATAAAAAATAAATCTATTTTGGTTCAAGGTGCTTTTGATATTTTAGAAGCTAGTTAGAGCAACTTTTAAAAACTACATTTTTTTTCAAAATCTTCTTTTGATAAATTTAACTTTTTAGTATCCTTAATAAGTTTTTCATCTAATGTTTTTAAGATATTATCGCGATCTTCTTTATTTAAAAATGGACCTATAAATACCTGTATTCTTCCTTCTTTATTTTTGCATATTGATAAATTAGCATTTGCTTTTTTTGCTTTTTTAATAAAATCTTTGAAATTTTTTAATTTTAATGTAGGAATTTGTATAAATTTATTTAAATCTTTTTGTTTTTTATCATTTTTATAAGAAATTTTTTTTGATATACTTTTGACTAACGGCTCTTCTTTGTTTTTTTGTGCAAATTTTTCTAGCTTTAACTGTTTTTCTTTTTCAATAATTTTTCTTTTTTCTATAATATCATCTTCTAAAATTTCATATTTGGTAAGTAAAGATAATTTTCTATTAAGTCGGTTCATATTTATTTGAGACATTTGAAAATTTATATGTTTCTTTTTTTGAACTGATTTTATTTTAACAAGCTTGTTTATTTTCTCTTTTGTTGCATTTGTATCTTTTTGTTTTTCTATAACTTCTGGCTCAAACGCTCCCATAAAATACAAGAGTATCCCTATAAATATAACAACACCAAATAAAGAACCTACAAGTATAATGATTTTTTTTAATTTTGCTTGCTTCTTTTCATCATCTGATAAATTCTCATCAACTTTTAAAAAGTTTAATTTTTTTAAGAAAGAAAAAGAAATTTTTAGCTTTTTTTTACCGCCTTTTTCTTTTTCTTCTTCATTGTTTTTATCATCATCTTTTTCTAAATTTTCATTTTCCGTTGTAGTTTCGTTTGTTTTTTCTTCTAATTCCTCTTTATCATCTACTTTGGCATCATTTGCATCTAAATTGTCTTCTATCTCTGCCTCTACTTCATCCTCATTTTCATTTTCGGTTTCATCTATTTTCGCATCTTCCTCTTTACTATTTTCATCAGAATTTTCATCTTCTGTTTCTGATTCTTCTTCATTTACTTTTTCAGCTTGTGAAATTTCACTTGCTGCTATAGTTTCTATATATGGCATTATCTCTTCATCAAAAGCAATATAAAATAAAATTTCTTTTTCTTCTAAAATTATTGCGAATTTAAAAAGATTTTCAGTTGATGCATAATCTTTACCATCAACCTGTTCATTTCCTGCTAATGAAAATTGAACTGTTCCTAAATCTTTAAAATCAGAACTATTTATTGAAGTTGATAAACCGCCACATATATTTGAAACAACTTCATTAAGAGCATCAACTGTTTCATTATTTATATCTTCGCTTGGTTCAGCATTTTCGCCCATCATTAGATTTAAAATATATGTAGCACTTAATGCTGGTATAAAAAATGACCAATTTGAAGTAATTTTTTCAAATTTAAAGGTAGTGCTTACTTTTACACATTGACCTTGCAAATTTGTTTCATGGGCTTTTGTTGTTTTATCTAAGTTTGTTTTTTTTGCAAGAAGGGACTCTAAAGTACCACTTAAACCATTTTGAATTAATTCGGATAAATCAGATGCCATTTTGTGCCTTTGTTTTTCTAGCTTCCTTTTGTCTAGCTAAAATTTTATCTCTATTTTTTCTATAATACTCTTTTCTATAAATCTTTAAATCTTCTTTTTTCTTTTCTCTGTAAGACTTATCATACTCCAATCTTTTTTCTTTATTTTCCAAATAGTACTGTTGTTTTTTCTGCCTATATTCTTTTAGTTTATTTGTGATTATATCTTTTCTGTCATCAACATAAGTTTTTTGTTTTTTTATTATCTCTTTAATTTTAGCACTAAAATTACCAGAAAACAACTCATTCTCATAATCAATCGCTTCCACTTTAGAAGTATCAGATGACTTCTCAAGTTTTTTCTTAAGATAATAAGCTTTTTTCTTTTTTTTATGAGCTATTATATTAGCTTTACGAATTTTTTTTAATTCTTCTAAATCCATCTAGGTTAATTTATTACCTTTTTAGTTGATTAACTTGTCCCAACATTGTATCTGTTGTTGTTATTGATTTTGAATTTGCTTCATAAGCTCTTTGTGCTGTAATCAAATCCACCATCTCATTTACTAATTTTACATTTGATGATTCAAGCATGCCCTGTCTAAGTTTTACATTTGCATTTTCTATTTCGACAGGATCTCCAGAAGTTTCAGTAATTGTATACATACTGTTGCCCGCGGGAGACAAACCAGCAGAATTTGCAAAATTAAATACCTGTATAGGTCCAGCTTGAGTCAATGTACCATCTAGCATATAAGATATCAATCCATTCTGTGATATTGATATATCAGTAGCACCTGTTTCTATTGTGATACCTTGAGCCAAAGGATATCCTTGTGCGTTTACCAATGCCCCTTCACTATCTACTTTAAAAGCACCATTTCTTTCATATGCCGTATCTCCATTTGGAAGAGTTATTTCAAAAAAACCATTTCCTTCAATTGCTAAATCCAAAGGATTTCCAGTTTGTTTTAGACTTCCTTGTAAAAAGTTTTTTTGAATACCAGCAATTCTAACTCCCAAACCCACATTAATACCAGTAGGATTTTCTGTAGATTCTGAAGTTGAACCTGCTGTAAAATTTAAAGACTCATACATTAAGTCTTGAAATTCTGCACGATCCTGTTTAAAAGCGGTTGTATTAACATTCGCTATATTATTTGAAGTAACATCAATCTGATGCTGTTGAGCATTCATTCCTGCTGCTGCTGTATATAAACCTCTGATCATATTTAACCTTCTATTTTAGTATTACAAAAATTATATCCAAAATATATTAAAAGTAAATATAATAGTTGAAATAATTTACATAATTTTATAATTATTGTTATTTCTTATTAAGAAGATATTTAAATAAAGTTGATTATAATATCTGCATTATTTAAATTTAAAGCAAGGTGATATTATGAAAGTTTTAATTGTAGACGACAGTTCGACTATGAGAAGAATTATTGGGAATGTTGTTCAGCAACTAGGCGTTGCCAAAGATGATTTTGATGAAGCCGAGGATGGGGTAATAGCTTGGAAATTATTGTCACAAGGAACATATGATGTGGTATTAACCGATTGGAATATGCCAAATATGAACGGACTTCAGCTAGTACAAAAGATTAGAGGGGAAGGTAATCATAGAGGAACTCCAATTATTATGATTACAACAGAAGGTGGTAAAGGTGAGGTAATTACAGCGCTAAAAGCTGGCGTAAATAACTATATTGTAAAACCATTTAGTGCTGATATATTAAAAGAAAAACTTGATAGCGTTATTAGAAAATAATAATATAAAATGAATAAGTGTAAATAAAAGGTTTAGTTATGAGTATGAGTCAAGAAGAAATTGAAGCTTTAATGAACGAAACGGCAGATTTAGATACTACTGTAGCAGAAGAAAGTGATACTGCCATAACAGAAGATGACAATGCTGATATAATTACCGAAGATGACATATCCGCTCTAGCGACAGAGGCGGAAACAGAAAATATCGAGCCATCACAAGAACCAGAAGTTGAAGATAATCTAGATGATATTTTAGCTGGAATTGAAGGAATAACAGATGACGAAACAGTTCCTGAAACAGATGAAATTTTAGAAGAAGTTGACAATACAGCAGTCGATGAATCTTTTAGTGATGATTTAGATGTAGAACATCACCAAGATTTATCTGATGCTTTAAATGAACAAATTAATCAAGGGGTATATCCTTTGCCTGTTGAAAAAGAACATAAAGTTGTAAATCAATTAAATGAAGTAGCAGAAGATAGCGAACTAAAAGCTACGCAAATTTTTGATGTTTTAAGTTATATACTTGATGAAAATGGCGAAATACAAAAAAGCACAAAGTTAGTACAAGATTTTGTAGAAAAACAAACTGAACTTTTAGAAGCTTTATCTAAGAAATTTCCAAATGTTACAGTATTGTTAGAAAATCTTGAATTAGCGAAAGAAGCTTCACCCTATTTAACAGATATATCAAAAAGGGTAGATGAAGAAAACAATCAAATTTTTGTTGCAATGGATTTAATGCAATTTCATGATATAAATAGGCAAAAAATTGAAAGAGTTATGTCTGTAATTAAAAAATTAACCACTTATCTAAATGGTATATTTGAAGATGATAGTGGCAAACCTGATGTTCAAATTGCTAAACATATTTCAGGAGATGGTTCAAATACGGTTAGCGAAGATGATCTTGAATCATTAATTTCAGAATTTAGCTCATAGGAACAAATATATGAATCAAGGCATTTATCCTTTAGCTTCAACAATGATAAATCAACTAAATCGTGTTGATATATTATCAAATAATTTAGCAAATGCAAATACAAATGCTTTTAAACAAGAATCTTTATCAGAAGGTTCATTTAACAATTATTTAAAAAATGCGCAAAAAAAAGATGAAGTTATTTCAAAATTAAGTGAAATAACAAATATTATTCCAAAAATTGATAATAAATTTATAGATAAAAAGTTAGGAGCTATCACTCCTACAAACAATCAACTTGATTTTGCTATTAAAAAAGAAGAGATGTTTTTTAAAGTTCAAAATCCAAAAAATGGAGAAATTGTTTTAACTAGAGATGGTTCATTTGGAATTTTAAATGAAAAATTAGTAACAAAAAATGGTTATCTAGTTTTAAATTTTGATAATTTGCCAATAGCAACGACAGAAGAAGAATTTGCAAAACAAATAGCAGTTGTAAAAACCAACTTTGAAAATCTTGACAAACAAGGTGGCAATAGTTATAAAATCAAATCTGAACAAAATATTGAAATGCTTTTTGACAATGAAAGCTATTTAGCTCAAGGCGCACTAGAAAGAAGCAATGTAAATTCCATAACTACAATGGTGTCTTTAATAGATAGTCATAGAAGATTTGAACAAGCACAAAAAGCAATAAAAGGAATTGATGAAATAAATCAAAAAGTAATAGACAAGATTGGAAATAATAGATAATGCATCCAAGTAGTGTAACGGATGTTTTATATAAGCAATTAAATTTTAGAGGTGAAAGACAAAAAATCATATCAAGCAATATTGCAAATATAAATACTCCAGATTATAAAACAAAGGATATTTCTTTTGATGATGAATTAAAAAAAGCATCATCAAAAAGTGATTTATCTTTGAAAGTTACTCATCATAAACATATTAAATTTGATACACAAGCTACAAATACAGATAAATTTAAAATTTATGAAACAAAAGGTTTACAGGAACAAAATGATGGAAACAATGTAAATTTGGATCAACAAATGAGTGATATGGCAAAAAATTCAATAATGTTTGATGCAATTCAAGGCTCAATAAAAAAAGATGCTAAATGGTTAAAAGAAATAATAGCAGCTTCTGGCAAAAATTAAGGAAAATGATTAATTAATGGAACAAATTTTTAATTTTATAAATAAACTAAATGCATCGCAAAGAGCTGTAATAATTGGTGGCTTTTCCTTATTGTTTATTTTTTTAATGGGCTTGCTTGTATATTCAAATATAAAATCACAAGATGAAAAATTAAACTATCTAGTTGCATCAAACCTTACAAAAAATCAGGTAATGTTAGCATCTAATGAACTTGAAGCTGCTGGTATTCCATTTTCAGTAATAGGCAATGAAAATAGCTTATCTTTAAAAACAAATAAAGAAAATATAAATGTAGCAAAAATAAAACTTTTAGTAAGTGATTCTGTCGCAAATAAACATTCAGGGTGGGAAATTTTTGATAAAAGTTCTTTGGGCACTACTAATTTTGAAAATAAAGTAAAATACAAAAGAGCTTTAGAAGGCGAATTAGCTCGTACTTTAGAATCTTTATCCGGAATACTTGGAGCTAAAGTTAAAATTGGACAACCGAAAGATTCAATTTTTACTCAAAGAAAAGCTGATCCAACAGCATCCGCTGTATTAACCATAAGAGATGGATCAAATTTAAGTAAAAAACAAATAAAAGGTATTAAAAATTTTATAGCTTCTGCTGTTTCAAGACTAAAACCTAAAAATATTAAATTAATAAATCAAAATGGTGCATTATTAGAATATTCTGCTCAAGATATTGATAACACAAAATATATTACACAAGAAAAATATAAAAAGAAATTAGAAAAAGATTATGAAAATAAAATTATAGAAATTTTAGAACCTTTTATAGGTATGAGTAGAGTTGTAGCAAAAGTATCAGTAGTATTAGATTTTACAAAACAAGAAATTAAACAAGAAATTTTTGAACCAGAAGGAACAATCAGAAGTCAACAAACGACAGAAACCACTTCGAATAAAGAAGAAAAACAAACATCTGCAACAGGAACTGCTGGTGCTCAAAGCAATATCCAAAATCCTGATGAAGGTACTGGAGATGTTAAAGCAAAATCACTACAAGAAGAAGCAAAAAATATTATCAATTATGAAATATCAAAAAAAATAGTCAATCAAAAAAACAATGCTTATGCTTTAATTGAAAGAATCACAACAGCAGTAACATTTGATTCTACGGTTTTAGAAAATGAACAAAACAAAATTGAATTTTTAAAAAATATAAATTCTATTGTGGAAGAAACTGTTGGCTATAAAAAAGAAAGAGGTGACAAAGTTACTGTTAAATCATTTAAATTTATTGGTTTTGGTTCTTTGGACAATAATGCAACAGCAACGCAAGTTGTAGAAGAAGATTCAATGTCTGGTATGTCTATGAAGGCAATTATGCAAGATTTTGGAGAATATTTTCAATATCTAATAGTTTCCATATTATTATTTATTTTTTATAAAAAGTTTATAGCCAACAATGAAGTTATTTTAACACAAGGTGTTGCTAATAAAAAAACAACTAGTTCTTCTGGATTAAACACTGAATCAGAAATAGATACTAGTGAATTAGATTTTGAAAAACAATCATTTAACAGCAGTGTTGCAAAAAATAGATTAAAAGCGAAAGTTAAAAGTCAAATTTTAAACAATATAGAAGGCTTAGATGAAGAAAGTGCCGCAAAATATGAAATCTTAATTGAAGAACTCGATAGAGAAGTTCAAAGTAATCCTGAAGATATAGCTACTATGATTGAGATGCTATTATATGAAGGCGATGAAAAGTTTAGAGCTTAATTTAATGGAGTTTAACAAATGAGTGAAGTTAGTAGAGATTTATTAAGAGAGATACCTATGATAGATAAAATTGCTCAATTTTGTGTATTAATTGGTGAAGAAGCAACTGTAAAAATATTTCAAAACCTTCCTACTGATCTAGTAGAACAAATTTCAACTGCAATTACAAATATATCTTCTATTGATAAAGAAACATCTTTGGCACTTCTTGATGAATTTCACCTTTATACAAGATCAAAATCATTTATAAGTTCTGGTGGTTTTGACTATGCTAAAGATATATTATATAAGTCTTTGGGGAAAACTGAAGCTGATGGTGTTTTGGGTAAATTGTCTCGTTTAAAACAGGCTAAACAATCTTTTGCATATTTAGATGCAATTAATCCAAAACAATTATCTGATTTTATTAAGGATGAATCTCCACAAACAATTGCGGTTGTTTTATCACATATGGATTCAGGAGCTGCGGCAGAAGTTTTAAATGGGCTAGAGGAAGACATAAGAGTAAAAGTAACTATGCATATGGCAACCATAAAAGATATTCAGCCAGATGTAGTAAGAACAATGTCGAATGTTTTAGAAAAAAAACTAGAGTCACTTTTATCTACTGTTACAGAAGTCGGTGGAATAAAAGTTGTTGCTGATATGCTAAACAAATTAGGTCCAAAATCACAAGATATACTTTTAAATATAGGCGGAATAGACACAACACTAGCAACACAAATTAAAGAAAATATGTTTGTATTTGAAGATCTTATTAATTTAGGAACAGATAATATTATGAAAGTTTTATCAAATGTTGAAATGAATGATGTTGCAATTGCTCTTTCAAGGTCTCCTGAAGAAGATATAGAATTGATTACAGAGGCTATGAGTCAAAGAGCAAAAGACAGATTTAAAGAAGAATTTGAATTACTTGGAAAAGTAAAAATCAAAGACTTAGAAGCAGCACAAAGAAAAATGCTAGATGCGGCTCAAAAATTAATTGATGAAGGCGCTATTGATAGAACTGTTGAGGAAGAAGAATGAAAAGTAATGTAAATTCAAAAGCTAAAATTTTAAAATCTAGTGACACGCATTCTTCTTATGAGTTAGGACAATTTTTAGGAAATCAAGAAACAAATGCTGTAAATTCTGGTGATGCTACTTTAAATGATAGAGATATCAATGGAAAAGTAGATCCTGTCTTAACTGAAATCAAAGCTTTATCTACACAATTAAATCAAATTCAAGCAAAAGTTACAGATATAGAAAATGATGGAGTAAAAGGAAGGGATCTTGATAAACAGCTTGTAGAAGCGATGAAAGATCTTAAAAATTATGCTTCATTTTTTGAACAAGCAACTTTTCAAATGGAAACAAAAATTTTAAAAACATCAATTTCAATTGCTCAAAAGGTTATCGCAATAGAAGTTGGTGAAAATAGTTCAAAAATAGCAAAAGAAACAATTACAAATATTTTAGAAAAAATAAAAACCGCATCAAAAATTACTATTCATTTGAATCCAAAAGATTATATATTATTAAAAAATGAATTAAATCTACAACCATTTATTCAAGTACAAGAAGACTCAAATGTAACTGCAGGTGGAGTTGTAGTTGCTAGCGATCTTGGAAATTTTGATGGAAGTATTGAAGCAAAAGTTGAAACTATGCTTGAATCTCTCAATTCAGTTATTTAAACTAAACCTATACAATAAAAACTAATTTATCTTTTTTTAAAATAGAAAACACTTAATGTTCATTAAAAATTATACAAAATTATACATTTTATGCTATAATGAAAAAAAATCATAAAGAAGAATAAAATGGAAGTGACTACAAAAAATTATGATAGTTTAGTTGACACAGAAATTATAGTAGATGTATTGCTTGGTACTACTACGATAACTTTAAAAGAATTTTTGAATTTTAGTGAAGGAGATATAATTACACTAAATAAATTAGCTGGGCAAGGTGGCGATATCTATGTAAATTCACGAATTATTGGCACTGGAGATATTATTGTAATGGAAGAGAAGCTCGCCGTAAGAGTTCAAGATGCAATGGATTCTGACAATGTAGTAAGATTCTTTTTTGATGAAAAAGAAATTTAGGAGGATAAAATGGCAGTAGATGTAGTAACAAAAGCAAATGATGATTACCAAACTTTATTAGCAGCTAAAGAAGCAGCGGCAAATAGAGCAAAAGTAGCAAGTAAAACAGGAGAAGACGGTAATAGCTATACGGAAGCAATAGATGCTAATAGTTTGTCAAAACAAGATTTTTTAAAATTAATGCTTGAAGAGATGAAGATGCAAGATCCAACTAAGCCTATGGATTCTACAAAAATGATGGACAATCAACTTAAAATGTCAAGTATTGATACAAATCAAGAAATGGCAGAAGCTATGAAAGCACTTACTAAAACTTATGCGGCTTCTTCTTTATCTAGCGCCGTTGGACTAATGGGTAAAATTGTTGAAGATGGTTCGATAAATGAAGAAACAGAAATGATTAAACAATATAGAATAAAAACAGTTGAATCAAAAGATGGAAAATTTTATGTAAATGCAAATGTTGCATCTGAGTTTAAACATAATGTAGGTATATATGGAGAGGAAGATGAGAATGGAAATAGACCATATACGGCATTAAATTATGATACAGAAGGAAATATAAAAGATAAAGACGGTAAGGCTACTGAACTAAATGTAAAAATAACTAAAAATGGTTCTTTTGAAGTTAATAACCAAAATAAAATTATTTTGTATGATAATAATGGAGCAGAAATAACAGATCAAGATACATTATCAGATTATGGTATATCTGCACCATATCTTGTATATTCGGAAGATACAGTTAGTATTTTAGTAAATGATATAACAAAAGTTAAGGCGTATTAAACTATGATAGATTCAATGTGGAATGGAATATCTGGCTTAAATGTATATCAAAAAGCTTTAAATAGTGAATCAAATAATTTAGCAAATGTAAACACTGTAGCTTATAAATCAGATAATATTTCTTTTTCGGATATGATGTATCAAAATGGAATTGGGAAAGGTTCTCAAATAGGAAGTATAGATAAAAGTTTTGCACAAGGTAGTTTAAAAATAACTTCAAATCCTTACGATATGGCTATCGCTGGGAAAGGATTTTTTATTGTTCAAGATGAGGCAGATAGTACCTTTTATACAAGAGCTGGAAATTTTAGAATGGGAACTGATGGAACTTTACAAACTCCAGATGGAAATCAAGTTTCTGGTTTGGCTATTGAAACTCCTACCGCAGTCTCAACAAACGCAAGTGTAAGTCAATTTGGTTCAGCACATACTAATTTTTTAGCTACACAAAGTATCTCCTCTGATACTGAACTAAGAACGATAAATACAAAAACAACAAATTATGAAAATACAGCAGTGGCTTCTGGAACTTCTGGTAGCGGATATAAAACTGCTCCAAGTAAAATCGCAGATATTGAAGCACTCGCAACAGAATACAGAAGCCAATTAAGTCTATATGCTAGCAATGCTGTTGCAGGAACTGCCTCTGTTGCACAAACTTCAACGGCAACTTTTACTCCTGCTGATATAAATAGTGCAAATGATTATATATCTATATATATAGATGGCAATAAATATGAGCAACTTTTTGACACTAATGCTGCTACAACATTAAATAAACTTTCAGATCAAGTATCAAATATCAAAGGATTTACATCCTCAGTAGATACAACAACAGGTGAGCTAACAATCACATCTTTAATGCCAGGAAATGAGATAATAATCGGAACAGCTAAAATAAATGATTCAAATATGATAACAGCAACTACGACAAGTGCAGTAAGTGGCAGTGGACTCGCAGCAGTAACATCAGCAAGAGATGCACTTAAAACAGCGGTGGAAGCGGCAGATGCTGAGTTTTTAGAAATTTCTAATATTGTAAATCTTGCAAATCAAGATACTTTAACACTAACAGATATACAGCTCAAACTAGATAGTTTAAATGTTTCAGATGATTCGTTTGGTGATGTTTCTGTTGAAAACGGTGCCATTTATATCAAACAAGGTGACAATAGATTTTTAGTAGGAAAAGTTGTAACTTCTGTATTTAATAACAACCTTGGTTTAGAAGCAAAAGGAAACAATATGTTTTCAAAAACTGTAAATTCTGGCGAACCTATATATGCAGGTAGCTTAAATGAAATTCAAAATAATACTTTAGAACTTAGTAATTCTGAGCTAAGTGAAGGGCTTGTAAATCTTATGGTTTATCAAAGATCATTTGAAGCAAATTCAAAAACTGTAACAACTTCTGATGATTTATTAAAAACAGCAATACAGCTTAAAAAATAACTAAAATTAAAATTGGAACTTAAGTAAATTTCACTTAAGTTCTGTTACAATAGTGTATAATTAAAACATAGGAGAACATTATGTGTATCAATCCGAACTATATTGTAAATAATAAAAATCACAAAAGAAGTTGAAAAGTTTGATGTTCATTATATTAGTGCTATTACAAAAATGGAGTTATTTTTTAAATCTTAAAGAAGTATAATACATATTAAAGTAAAATAATTATAAAATATGCAATATACTTCATAAAAGGTTAAAAATGAATTTAATACAACTAGGTTCACAAATAAAAAAACTACGCAAAGAAAAAAAATGGTCTCAAGGAGATTTAGAAAAATACTCTAATATTACAAAACGAACTATATCTAAAATAGAAAATGGCTTTATTGATGAAGTTGGTATTAAAAAAGTAGAATTAATCCTTGATCTTCTAGGATATGAATTTAGCATAAGATTAAAAAGACAACCAAAAACATTGGAGGAGTTACAAGATGAAAGAAGATAAATTAAAAGTATTTATCAATCAAACTCATAGTGGTACTTTAACTTACGAAAACGATAAATATATATTTAATTATCTTGAAAATTCATTAGATGTAGTGTCTTTAACGATGCCCATACGAAGTCAAAGCTGGGTAGATAAAAAACTTCATCCAATATTTCAGATGAATTTACCTGAAGGTGCTTTAAAAGATGCTATTAAAAATAGTTTTGCAAAGATTAAAAAAATGGATGATATAGGATTTTTAGAACTTATTGGTCCATATATGCTAGGAAGAGTTAAATTTAATGAATTAAAAGTTGATGAAGACAATCTAAAATTAGAAAATATTTTACACAACACTAAAGAAAATTTATTTGATGAATTATTAATAAAATTTGCTATTCGTTCAGGCGTATCTGGAATTCAACCAAAATTATTATTATCAGCTCATAATAAAACAACCATGAAGTTTGAACACTTTATCGTTAAGTCTTGGAATGATGAATATCCACAGTTAGCACTAAATGAGTATTTTTGTATGAGAGCTATTAAAAATGCAAATCTAGAAACACCAGAGTTTTATTTATCAGATGATCTAAGTATGTTTATTATAAAAAGATTTGATATAAAAGATGATAATAGTTATTTAGGTTTTGAAGATATGTGTGTACTAACGGCACGAGGAACTGATGGAAAATATGATGGAAGTTATGAGGAGTGTATAAGAGTTATAAAAGATATTATAGCTCCACAATATAAAAAAGAAACATTAAAAACTTTTTTCAAAGCAATTGTTATGAATCATCTTCTTCAAAATGGAGATGGTCATCTAAAAAACTACGGCATACTTTATGACAAAAACCATAATGATGCATATTTAGCTCCTATTTATGATGTGATTACTACAACTGTTTATATAAAAAATGATATTCCTGCACTAAGAATATCAGATGCAAAATTATGGTGGAAAGAAAAAACTTATAAATCATTTGCAAAACAAAGCTGTGGACTTTCAAATAAAGAATATGAACAAATATTAACTGAATGTAAAGACTCTATTATTAAAACAAAAAAAGAAATAATTGAATTTGAAAATAAAAATAAAAATATTAAAAAGTTTTTATTAGAACTGCATAATATTTGGGTTGAAAAGATTTTATAAATTATATATTAAAACGAGACTATAAATATAACTATGTAAATCTAAAAAGAGAGAGTATAAAATAAACCATTTTTTAAGATTAGCTTATACAATTCATAATATACTTAATATACATTAAAAATTATACAAAATTAGAAATTTTATGATATAATGTCTGTAATTAATGCACTAAAAATAGTGCATTGTAAAAAATCATTAAGGATAAATTATGATTGGAGCACTTTGGACTGGTATTTCAGGACTGGCAGGACAACAAACAGCACTTGACAATGAATCGAATAATATTGCGAATGTTAATACAATAGGATATAAATCATCTAGGATATCTTTTGCAGATCAGATGTATCAAGATAGAATTGGTAAGGGTACTACCATACTTGATGCAGAGAAACTTTATACTCAAGGAAACTTGAAGATGACAGGAGTTTCTTATGATATGGCATTGAGTGGTGATGGCTTTTTTACCGTATCAAATACAAGAGGTGGAGGTACTGCAGAATCATTCTATACAAGAGCTGGTAACTTTAGGATGGGCGATACCGGAACATTGCAAGATGCAGCTGGTAATGATGTACAAGGTTGGGCAATGGTTTCATTAACTGATGGTGATATAACAACTACAAATAGCAATGTAAAAAAATTTACTTCAGATTATACAAAATTAGCTGCTTCGCAAATAGTTAAAAAATCAACATCAATAGAAACTTTAACTGCTAAAATGACAGACTATACGACAAGTGCTCAAGCAGATAATTTAATAGCAATGACAGGTGCTGGATACAAAACAAAATCTACAAAAATAGCAGATGTAGAAGCTTTGATAACTAGCTATTCTTCTATGCTTAAAGCTTATTCTGCAAATCCAGATGTAACATCTATATCCTCAACTGCACAAAAAAGTTATGCAGATTTTGATATGGATACTGCTGTTGTCGATGCAGATGATGAAATCTATATCTATATCAATGGTTCAAAATATTCACAACCATTTGATACAGATGAAAAAACAACTTTACAAAAACTAACTGACCAGATATCTAATATTCCTGGAATAACAGCATTTGTAGGTGATGTTAAAGAGTCAAATGAACCATCATCTGCAATTGCTGGGGGTGCGACAGGTAATCCAAGTAATGTTATAATTATAAAATCATTAGTTCCTGGAGAAAGTGTAACTATAGGTGATGCAGTTATAGTTCATGATTCAGTGGAAACCAAAAAAACAACGGGAGATGAAGTAACAGCGGTTATGGGTCAAGGGATAAAAGCAGTAGAATCAGCAAGGGATGCCTTGAAAGAAGCAGTTGCCGGAAAACAAAGAGATGTTTGGAAACCTGCAGATTTAGGAACTATTGCTACTGATGATACATTAAAATATACATTGGATATCGATGGAACAGATTATTCTGTGTTGATTACTGAGGGTGAAAATGATGTTATTGAAGTTCCGACTGGTAGATATGGTGATGATACTTTAAGCACTACTTTGGCTGACGGCAATAAGGTTGCATTGTTAGTAGAGGCAATCAATCAAGATACAACAATCAATCAAAAAGTTAAGGCATTTAGTATTAATGGAAATTTAGTAATAGAGTCACTTGAAGCAGGTAAAGAGTTTGCAGGTAAAATTGAATTTGGCGATGTTTCAGTTCCATCAACAGCAGAAAAATCAAAAAACTCAGATTATAGTGTAAACTCAGGAACAAGTGCAGAATTTATAGAGATTAAAACTACTATAAATCAATCTGCTTCAAAAGATAGCTTACAACTCAGACTTGATACTTTAAAAATATCTGATAGTGCATTTGGTGATTTTAATATTGACTCATCTGGACTTATCACTATGAAGCAAGATGGTGCTACATTTGCTATTGGGCAGGCTGCTATTGCGTTATTTAACAACAATCGTGGTTTAGAACCTGTTGGAGACAACTTATTATCAGCAACTACAGCTAGTGGAGTTGCTATTTATAATCTAAACAATAATAAAACAGCAGATATAAAAGGTAAAACTTTAGAACTAAGTACTGCGGATTTAAGTGAGTCTTTGGTAAATTTGATGGTATTTCAAAGAGCATTTGAAGCAAATGCTAAGTCAATTACAACTGCGGATGCGATTTTAAATACGCTTATTAATCTTAAAAGATAAATTTTTTGATTTTTAAAAAGGTTTTGTGTGGATAACTTTTTACTTATAGGCATTCTTGGGGTCTTAGCTTTATATTTTTATAGTAGTATGAGTATATATAAAGCTATGTATCGAAGAATTATAGAAGAAAAAGAAACCGCCGAAAAAGAAACCGCTTCTTTGGAAAATTTGATTGGCAAGTATGAAAGTCAAATACAAAATTCTATCGCAACTATTGGGGATTCTCAAGATAGTTTACAAATAGCAAGAGAAGATTTACAAAGAATTAAAGTGTCTAACAATGAACTAGAACACAGAAATCAACTTTTACAAGAAAGGGTTGATGAACTTTACGCTTCAGTTGGAGCAGTTTATTAATCTTTTTTTGTTTTAATATTTTGAATTGAAGGAATAAAAAATATGTTAAAACTTTATATATTTATTTCTTTTTTATTGATTTCTCAGATTTTTGCTAAAGAAAATAAAATTTTAGAATCTCAACCTGAAATTTTATTTGAGTATAAAAATTTAAATATAGCACAAAAAAAGGTTGCTTTAAAAGTTAAATTTAATAATGCAGTTTTATATCTTGAACAAAAAAAATACACAAAAGCAATTAAACTTTTTAAACAAACAGAAAAAATCTTAAAAATACCAAGTTTTTTAAATATTGGAATTGCTTATTATAAATTAAAATCACAAAACAATGCTTATCTTTATTTAAAAAAAATTTATGACATAAAAGAGGTTGCAAATGAAGACACTTATTCTTACATAAGTGCAGCATATTATCTGTATAAGCTTACAAAAAATAGAAAATTTATGGAAGAGATTATAAACACCATAGAAAAACAAGAAAATTTAAGTGAACATTCAAAAAGACTTGTTGTAGAAACATATATAGAACTTAAAGAATATAAAAAGGCCTTAAATATTTTAAGAAAAATGGAATTTCCTCATAATTTAAAAATGGCACTTTTATATATAAAAATAAAAGAATATCCAAATGCTGTAATATATCTTGAAAAAGCTTTAACAACTACTACAAATGATGATATTAAAAATAAAATTTTATGGATAAAAGCTTACGCTAATTTAAAAGCAAACAATTTTAAAAGATTAAAAGATGATATTAAAGATATACAAAAAAGAATAAGAATTTATAAAACACATTTGCAAATGCCTATCAAACTGTATTTTAATAAAAATAAATTTTTGGCAAAAGAGTATTTTGATATGGTAACAAAATTTGATACAAATAGAAAAATAGATTTTATATTTTATTTTGCTCCATATATATTTGCAGACAATGATGAGATAAATTTTGAAACAAATAAAGCTTTTATGTTAAAAAATA
>JAOZVJ010000055.1 GCA_029938215.1 Arcobacteraceae bacterium
AGTCTTGATTTTCTTTTTGCTCCAATGTTATTTTACAAACAACTTCTGTACAAAAAGCTTTAGATAACTCATCCTTAAAAGATTTTACACCAGCTTCTATATTCTCTAAATTATCTTCGCTTCGTATAATAATAGTTTCATCAAGTTCTTCAATAGCTTCATCAACTAAATTTACAACCAAATCCAAAAATAATTCATAATAAGAATCCGGTTTTACTGTAAGTTCATAATAAAATTTATCCAATTTTTACCCTATTTGTTATAATTAAGGCGATTATATCTAAATTTTATTTAATAAAAAAACAACTTTATCATCTTGATTTATAAAATAAGAATAAACTTTTTTAAAATCAAATATTTTTTCACTTATATCAATTTGTTTTAAACTTTTATCCTTATGAGAAATAAAAAGCATCAGCATATCTACTCTATCTTTTATATTTTCTAATAAATTATAACCGCCTTCAATCATAATAAAATTTTCATCATCTAATTTATTTAATTTATCAGATATACATACTTTTCTATTTGGTACATCAAAAAGCGGTATTGTTTTATCAAAATCAGTTTGCTTTGAATAGATTAAAATATCTGAAGCTTTTTTAGTTATGGAAAATCTACTATCTAAAGTTGGTTTATCAGTTCTTACTGTTTGTCCGCCAATTACAAACAAATCTAATTTTGTTCTAATATTATGTACCAAATCAAGACTATCTTGTGTCGTAATATAACCACCATCTATACTTCCATCTCTTCTCATAGCAAGCTTAAAAAAACAAAAATTCTTCTTACTCCACTTAACAAAAGGCAACAACAAATCATTTGACTCTTTTTCACATACTCCAACAACTACATCTATACCAGCATTTTCTAATCTTTGCTTTCCGCCACTAGCTTCTTTATTTGGATCCAAAGTGCCAATAATGACTTTTTTAATTTTTACAGCCTCAAGAAGCATAGCACAAGCAGGCGTTTTTCCAATATGATTGCAAGGTTCAAGAGTTACAAAAATTACACAATCTTTAAAAAAATCATTATGATTTTGGATTAAAAAGTTATGAATATCTTCTGATTTTTCTAAGTTTTTTAATAATGATTGTGGATACTTTTTTAAAAAAGCAGATTTTAAAGCATTTACTTCTGCGTGAGGAAGCCCTGCTTCTTTGTGTGCTTCAACTGATAAAACTTGATTATTTTTAACAACACAAGCACCAACAGCAGGATTTGGATAAGTTAGAAATTGATATTTCCAAGCTTCTTCAATGGCTAGCTTTATATAAAAGCCGTCATTGTTTTTCATAGCAAATTATTTCTTCCAATCATAATAAGTAGAAGCAGATAAAACATCATCAAAATTTGTAGTTTGCATATCTCCATTTTCATCTTTGATAGTTATAGTACCATCTTTATCAATATTTTCAAGTTTACCTTTTAGAGTTTCGCTGGAATATTTTTTAATTTTTACATTATTCCCAACTGAACCAATAAAATGGTCTAATGTTTTTAGTTTTCTTTCAATCCCAGGGCTACTTACCTCAAGATTATATTTACCGTTTATAGGTTCATTTATATCCAAAAGAGGAGAAACCATTCGACTAACTTCTGCACATTTATCAAGATTAATTCCATCAGGACTTGTTATATAAATCCTAAAAATATTATCATCATTCTCTCTTGCTGTCGTTGTATCATAAAGTTTCACTCCACAACCTTCAACTGCTATTTTAATTGATTCTTCTAATTCCATTTTTTAATCTTTCTTAGAAGCTATTTGTGCAAATAAATCTTCCATTTTATTTCTTTTTTCCATCATATTATCTTTAATAAATGTAAAATCAGGACATTTATACCACCCAGTAGCACTTAAACAGTAACTTTTAATTCTACTACTAGCTTTTCGTAAACTTTGATTTACTTCTTTTAATTCTTCTTTATTAAAATCGCTCCCATCAAAATAAACTCTAGCATCATATTTTCCATTTTTACAATCAACTTCGGTAATTGGTAATGTATTGATACGGCTATCATTTAATTCGCTTAAAGCTTCAGGGATTAATTCCATAAGTAATGATTGGGTTCGTTGTAAATTTATACTTTTTTCTTGCATTTTGTTTCTCTTCTATTTCTTTTTAAAAGTCAAAAATCCAATAGTGCTTTAGATTTTGTCAAATTCAAGATGAAGATGTACGATAGTACCTCAATTCTTGAATTTGATGAAAGATGAAGTACTACTGAATCTTTTGTGCTTCTTTGTGTTCTATGAATGTTTCAATATAATCGTTCACTTGAATATCATTAAATTTTTCAAACATAATACCACACTCATAACCATTAGCAACTTCTTTGGCATCATCTTTAAATCTTTTAAGAGAACTAATCTTGCCTGTATAAGTTACCACACCATCTCTAATAATTCTAGCCATTCCACCACGAACAACTTTACCATCAGTTACTTTACAACCAGCTACTGTACCTATTTTCGGAACAACAAATGTATCAAGAACTTGTGCTTGACCTGTATTTTCTTCGACAACAATCTCTTGCATCATACCAGATAAGGTATCTTTAACATCATCAATAAGATTATAAATAATACTATAAGTTTTTATCTCAATTCCATCTGCTTTTGCTTTATTTTTAACACTTCCAGTAGGTCTAACATTAAAACCTAAAATAATAGTATTTTCACCAGCTCCTGCAAGTGCTAAATCAGCTTCAGTAATACCACCAACACCAGAACTTAATATTTTAACTTTTACTTCATCATTTTTAATATTTTCCAAACTAGTTTTAATAGCCTCTAAGCTTCCACCAGCATCAGCTTTGATAATTATAGGTAAAGCTTGTATTTTACCCTCAGCGATAAGACCTGCCATTTCATCAAGAGTAACTTTTGTAGATTTACTTAATTCTTTTGCACGAGCATGTTCTGCTCTTGTTGTTGCTATCTCTTTTGCTTCATTTATGTTATTTTGAGCAACAAGTGCTACGCCAGTTGAAGGAACTTCTCCTAAACCAACAACTTGACCAGTATGGCTTAATGTTAATTCTTTTACATTTTTACCTTGATCATTTGTTATTGCTTTTACTTTACCAAAAGTAGTATCTGCAACAATACTATCACCAACTCTTAAAGTACCATTTTGAACAATTACAGTTGCTACTGGTCCTCTACCTTTTTGAGTAGAAGCTTCAATTACTGTAGCTTTTGCAAGTGCAGTTGGGTCTGCTTGAAGTTCTAAAATTTCTGCTGATAAAATAATATTTTCTAGCAAATCCTCGATACCCATTCCTGTTTGAGCCGAAACAGGAATAAATTCAACATCTCCACCCCAATCAGCTGCCATAATTTCATGTTCTGCCATTCCAGATTTAACCATATCAAGATTTGCAGCTTCTTTATCCATTTTATTAACAGCAACAATTATTGGTGCGCCACTTGCTTTTGCAGCTTTAATCGATTCAATTGTTTGTGGTTTTACTCCATCATCAGCAGCAACAACAATAATAATAATATCTGTAATACTTGCACCTCTAACTCTCATAGCACTAAATGCTTCATGTCCAGGAGTATCTACAAAAGTAATATCTTGATTATTTTTATTTATAGTATATGCACCTATATGCTGAGTAATTCCGCCAGCTTCTCCAGATGCCACTCTTGAACTTCTAATTTTATCAAGAAGTGAAGTTTTACCATGATCTACATGTCCCATAATAGTTACAACAGGAGGTCTAGTTACAAAATTTGTAGTGTCAACTTCTTCTTCATGATAAGCTTCTTCATAATTTACCTCTTCAAGTTCATCTTTAATTGTAATTTCAATTTCATATTCTTCACCTAAAATCTCAATTTCATCATTACCCAAAAAGTCATTTTTAGTAACCATCATTCCTAGCATAAAAAGTTTACCAATTACATCACCAGCAGTTTTGCCTATTTTTTCAGCAAATTCATAAACTCTACACTCTTCTGGAATTGTTACTTCTGTAATGTCTTCAACTTTTACATCTTTAACATATTTCTTTTTCTTTTTGCCTCTTTTTAATCCCCTAGGACGATTACCAAATGCACTAGGTCTTGTTGTTTTAAGTTGTTGTGCTTGCTTTTTCTTTGGTGGTTCTTGTAAAAATTTTGAAGTTTCCATTAAGTTCATATCATGAAGAACTATCTCTTCTCCCATAATAGAATCATCACTTTGTTTAAAATCACTACTTGAATCAACATGCAACACTTTTCCATGTTCATGTGATTTTGCAGGTGATCTTCTTATGTTTTTTTTAGGTTTTGCTTGATAATTATTTTTTACTTCAGGAGAACTACCAAATAATTCGCTCATAGACTTCATAGATTGTTTTTTAGAATTAGCTTCACTTATGCTAGAATTTGGATGAGAAATCACAGGTTTTCTCTTTTTGACAATTGTTAGTCCTCTTTTTTTAAGAACTATTCTGTCTCCATTATTATTGCCAACTAAAGGCTTTTCTTTTTCTGAACTTTTTGTTTTATCTAAAGTTACCGAAGTATTATTTGTAGAAACTTTTTCAATAACCTCTTTTTTATCTTCTAATTTAATGGCAGGTTTTTTTATCTCTTTCTCTGAAGGCTTTTTGTCCTGCTTTTCTTCAACTTGTATTTTTTCAACTTTTTTTGTTTCATTATTTGTCAAATTTTCTTCAGTTTTTTCTTCAGTTTTTTCTTTTTCCAAAGAAGAAGGTGGAGCTTTTTTCACAATCTTTTTAACTGGTTCTTTTTTATTTAAAAGTTTACTTTTACCTGTCATTATATAGTTCGTAATTTCTTCTGCAACATCGTCTGAAACAGTACTTTGAGCAGACTTCAAATCTATTCCTAAATCTGTAGCTTTGCCAATAACTTCAGCACTTGTCGCCCCAGATTCTTCTGCTATCTCATATACTCTTACTTTATCTTCCATCTACTACTATCTCCTTAAGTTGTTCGAAATAATTATCTTTATTTCTACACTGCCTAAACAGTGCTTTTTCGCATTTTTTTTTATCTTTTTTACAATCATTGCATAAATAAAAACTCCGACCATTATTGTTAAATACAATCAAGTTTTTATTTATACACTGAAGTCTTATTAGCTCTTTTTGCTCAAACTTTCCTCTACAAGATATACAGGTTCTTATAGGTTTTTTTAATTTAGTCACCGATTTTATCCAAAAACAACTTAATAATCTACTTTTATACCATCATTATCAAAATCACAGCTAAATATCTTAAAATGAGAAAAGTTTTTTTGAAGTTTTGATATCAAATTTTTAGCATCTTCTTCATACACCAAATTAAAAAATGTCGAACCACTTCCAGAAAGTGTACTCATCAAAGCACCATTTCGTAAAGCAATTTTTTGCACATAAAAAAGTTCTGGCATTTGCTTCATTCTATAATATTGATGTATTCTATCTTTTGAAGCAGCTCTTAACATTTCCCAATTTTCACTCATAAAAGCAGCTGTTAAAAGTGAACTGTGCGATACATTAAATGCTGTATCATCCTTATTGTATTTAAAAGGTAAACTTTTTCTAGATAAATGTGTTGAAATAGGTCTATTTGGTATAACAACAATAGCTTTAAGATTTTTAGGTAATTTCTTTTTAATAAAATGTACTTCATGGTCATCAACTGTTGCTACGGTAAATCCGCCCATAACAGCAGGTGTTATATTGTCAGGATGTGATTCAAACTGCAAAGCAAGATTTAAAAGTTTTTGCTTTGACAGCTCCATTCCGCCAACTGCAAAAGCAGAAGCAATTGCACTAATTATAACCGCACTACTGCTTCCAAGTCCTCTTGAAAGTGGTATTTCATTTTGAAATTCAAATCTAAATTGCTGTTTTTTATTACTAATATTTTTATAAAAATCATTAAATATATTTATAAACATATTATTGTCTTTTAATTTTGGATTACTTGACCCCTCACCTTTAAGTGAAACGCTATGAAATTTTGATGTTGTTATTTTAACTTGATTTCGCAAATTAATTGCTAATCCCAAAGTATCAAACCCAGGTCCAAGATTTGCACTTGTTGCCGGTACGCTTACTGTCATTGTTGCCTCCAATTATGCCTATGGCATATAATTTACAGTTCCGTATCTAAAAAAGTGAAACTTATCACTTTTTTTTAACGCTACTCACCTAATTCACTGCCGGAAGATTATAGTTTGGCAAACTATCTTTTTGAAATATTCTATCATCTAAAAATTTCGGCAAATTAAACTCTTCTATTTTTTCATCATTTTCTAAAAATTCTATTTCTATTTTACCATTTTTCTTTTTAAAATACTTTTTCCCAAGCGCTTTAATTGGACTATTATTATTAAAATAAAATCCGTCACAAGCCTTAAAACTAATTTCATTTATTATACATAAAGTTTTTAAAAAAATATAAGCAACTTTAATAGCCATAAAACTACCGGGACCATTTACATATAAAATTTCTTTTATTCTATATTGCTTTAATAGTTTATCAAAAATCAAAGGCAATACATCGCTAGTCTTGCCATCTTTTGCGATGACTTCCAATAATTCGCTATTGTTATTATAAACACCAACTAATATAGGATTTGAAATAGATATAACCAATATTTTAGTATTATTTTTATTTAACATCAAATTATATTTTCACTTTTGCATATGCCAACTGCATAGCTTCTGCTTCTGTTTTTGCCATTTCAAGATCAATGATTTCATAATTTTGAGGATCTTCTAAAAGTTTTTTTGTAAGCAAATGATTTAAATGATGACTTCCTGCATGTGCCCTATACTCGCCAATCATTGTATACCCCAATAATGACATATCTCCAATAGCATCCAAAATTTTATGTCTTACAAATTCATTGTCATATCTAAGTCCATCTGGATTAATTATTTTTTGTTCGTCCAAAACAATAGCATTGTCCAAGCTTCCGCCTTGTGCTAAACCTATACTTTTAAGATATTGAACATCATGCAAAAATCCAAAAGTTCTAGCCCTACTTATATTTTCTTTATATTCTTCAATTGAATAATCAAATTTATAATGTTGCCCAGAAATTGCAGGATGATCAAAAAGAATAGAAAAATCATAAATTATATGATTTGATGGTTTTAATTTTACATATTTACCTTCAACTTTTACCTCTACTTCTTTTTTTATAACAATGGCTTTTTTTATCTCTTTAAGTTCTTTAATTCCAACTTCCTCAATAAGCATACAAAAACCACTACTACTGCCATCTAAAATTGGCACCTCATCATTATCTAAAATTATTCTAAGATTATCTATGCCATAAGCATAAATTGCTGATAAAAGATGTTCTATCGTAGATATTAAAACACCATCTTTTCCAATAACTGTTGCCATTTTGGTATCGCATACATTTTCAGGCGTCAAAGGAATAGTAACACCTTCATCACTTCTATAAAAAACTATTCCTTGATTTGCTCCAAGTGGCTCCAAAGTCATTTTGACAGGAACTCCTTTGTGCAGTCCAACACCTACTATTTCTACACTTTTTGCAATTGTTCTTTGTTTCATTTACACAGACTACTTATCATCTATTGTTTTTTTTGATTTTTTTATAATATTTGTAATATTATTTTTTATCCAATTTCTATCCATCCACTCCAATGGATTTACTTCAATACCTTGAATTAAAATACCAAAATGCAAATGATCTCCCATAACAGCCCCAGTAGTTCCTGTGTTAGCTATTTTTTGTTTTGCTTTTACCATTTGACCAAGTTCTATATTTTGGCTACTTGTGTGTGCATAAAGCGAAGCTAAACCCATCTTGTGATCTACAATAATAGTATTTCCATAAATTCCCAAATATTCATTAAAAATAACTTTTCCATAATTTGAAACTTTTATAGGAGCTTTTTTAACACTTGCCCAATCCATACCAAGATGCCATGCCTCATCAATTTTTTCACCATCATACATATAAAATCTTTTTTCAGCAAACCCTGCTGCTGTTTTTGAGCCTCTTAATCTTTTAAAGCGTTTTATTTTAAATTTATCAATCTTTGCAAAATCCATCTTTTTTAAAGTAAATTCTCGTAAAAACTTAATATTTTTTTCTCGTAAAATACGATTTTGCTCTATAAATCTTTTTGGCAATTCAACAGGAATAGCTTCTCCACTTTGTTCAAGAACACTACTACTAACATTTTCTATAAAATTTGAACTAATGCTTATATTGTCTTTTTTTATTTTTAACGGCTGAATATATAAAGGAATTTTTGTAATTGTTTTGTTTCCAGCTTTATCAGTTGCAATTAAATTTACTTTTATAAATTTTTCTATATTTACATCCCAAGCGATCAAAGATACAAAATAATTATCTTTATAAAATGGTACTAATTCAAATCTAATCTTATCATTAAAAGATATATAAAAATCTTTAAGATTTAAATCTTCTATTTGAACAATAGCAATAGCACTACCACCTCTTCTAATATATCTTGAATTATCAATCACATTTGCAATAGGTTTTTTAATATCAATATTAATTTTTACTTTTTTAACCGTTTTGTTTCCATTAAAAAAATTCCACTTACTACTATCAACTGCTTCTATCTTTAAAAATGTATCAATACCTTTATAAAACATATCAAGTGTCGGCGATGCTACTTTTACTGTCATTTTTTTATCATTTCCATTTAAAACTTCAGTATTTAAAATAATATTTTTTTTGCCCTCATTATAAGTAATTTTATAATATTTAATTCCACTATCATCAGTTAAATCAATTTTTAATTCATTTTTTAAATTCCAATATATTTCATTTTCAATATTAATTTTTGGTTTATTTTGTTCAAATTGTTGTGAAATCATTACAAAAATAATAACACCGATTAATATAAATCCAGCCACTACAGCAGAGTATTTTATAAAATTATTTTTTTTCATATTTCTCTTCTTCTTTAATTTTATTTTCTAAAAATTTTAATATCATATTTTTTGCTTCAAATATATCATCAGTATCACAAGTACAGCCAGCTGCCATTTTATGACCGCCACCATTAAAATATTTAGCAATATTTGAAACATCTACATTATTTTTACTTCTTAAAGAAACTCTTGTTTTCTCTTGTGAATTTCTAAAAAATATTGCGATATCTACAATTTTTATATTTAACACCATGTTTACCGCTTCTTCACATTCCAAATAACTAGCACCTGTTTCTTTTAACCATTGAGGCTTTACAAAAATAGTTGCGACTTTACCTTCAAAATGAAGCTCTAGACTTTCTAAAATTTTTGGCAACAATCTATATTTAGCCAAACTATCTCGTCTTGTAAGATTGTCAGCTATTTCACTCGGATTTACTCCAAGCTTTACAAGTTTATTTGCAACATCAAATGTACTTTCATCACATCTTGGTGTGCTAAATCTTAAACTATCATCATAAATACCAACATATAAACATTGTGCAATTTCTTTTGAAATATTTAATTTATTATATTCAAAAAATTCATACACAACTTCTGCAGCACTTGATCTATCTGCCTTAATTATATTAATTGTGCCAAAATTATTATTAGACATATGATGATCAATATTTATTATTTTTATATTTTCATCAAAATTTACACCAACACGATCTAAATTTGCACAATCCACACAAACAACTAAATCATAAAATTTTGGAATTTGATCTGTGATTTTATCAAACTTATCTAAAAAATCTAAATTTCTAGGCAAATTGGTCATTTTGTTAAAAACTTTATGTTTTATTTTATTTTTATAAAAATAATTTGATAAAGCCAAAGCACAAGAAATAGTATCTGCATCAGGATTTATGTGTGTTACTATTAAAATATAATGAGAATCCTGAATTAAGTCTAATGCTTTTTTATTGTTATCATTCATATACGCGGATTATACTCAAATAAATATGAAGTATCGCTTTTTATTTACATAATGCTAATAAAAACTTAATCAAACCTCATAGAATAATCCAACCAAGTAGCTTGATGAATTATAGAACCACTACTTATTGCATCAACTCCACTTGTCAAATAACTTTGTATTGTTTTTTCCGTTATGTTTCCACTATTTCTTATGTATTCCAATTGAGGGCAACAAAAACAAGTAAAAGAGTTTATTATGCAACCTTTAAAGCTTCATAATCATCCTCAAGTTCAGTAGCTTTTTCATCTGTTAATTCTATAAAATAAACACCATCTATAAATATATCTTTACCTTTTTTATCCGTTGTATGATTTGCTTCATACCATAAGAACTTTTTACCATCATCCATAGTTAAAATATTTTTATGTTCTGATGTTACCTTTTTACTTTTATTAATTTTTATATCATTGCAATATTCTTGCGTAATATCACCGCTACCAACTATCTCTATGGCTACACTTGGATTTTTATCTTTTAATATAGATATTGCTTTACTTTTATTTAGATAATCACAACTTTTTTTCAAATCATTGCCAACAAACAATATTTTTTTTATTTGTGAGATATTATAGTTGCATCTCATAACAGCTTGCAACATTGTATCTACTGGTGTAGCATTTGTGTACTGCACTCTTACTTTTCCATACAAAGAAACTTTTTTAAACATAATTATATTTTGTATTAATCCTAAAATTGCTATTAATATAATTGGTATCATAGCATATATAAATAAACTATTATCTATTTTAAAAATAGAAAACAAAGCCACCAAACTTAACGAACCATAAAATATTATACTTCCCCAAAACCTTTTTAAATAATCTTCCAATCTGTCTCCTTTTATTTTAAACATTTTTGAAATTCTGCTATTGCATTTGTATCTATTGGTTTATTGCCACCAAGAAAATTCATTATTAATAATGAAGCTACAAAAACATGTGTAAGTTCTGCCGGATTAAAAAATATTTTCACCATACCACAAACTGCTATCATATTAATCACAACTGCCAAAGCAATACTTAAACTATTCGAACTCTTATCAACTTTTTTTCTATAACTTATAAGCTTACCATCATCTGATGCTATTATAAATAAAGATGATATAACAACACTTATCGCTAATATAAACCAAAATTTATCTATAAACAACATATATTCTGCAAGAAATTCCATTTTTATCCTTATTTTTCCATTTTACTTAAAACTATCTTAAATTTGATTAAATTAAATTTCATCAATCCGCAACTCTCACACATCTCACATAATAAGTACTAGTAGTCTTAGCCTCAACCCAAGACCAAGCATCTTCAAAATTCACATACCAACCTTTGGCATTGTCATCTTTATATGTACTGCTTGTCCAATACTCTAAACTATTTGTAAAATTAAACTGCTCATAAATAGCAGGTGTATTTCTTGTCTTATCGCCTATGGTTAAAAGTTGTTTTTGATTTGGCAATCTCCAGTCTGTTTTGTTTGCAAAGTCCAAATCTTCACAATACACATTTGCATCTGCCCAAGATTTTGTACTACTATTTGTTTCATTGTTATCTTGCCACATTAAGTTTGTGTCAAGCGAACTGCTAAAATGGGCAGGTAGGATTATAAAAATGAAGTA
>JAOZVJ010000130.1 GCA_029938215.1 Arcobacteraceae bacterium
TACTTCATTTTTATAATCCTACCTGCCCATTTTAGCAGTTCGCTTGACACAAACTCAAATGTTGTTCCCAAATAATAATGGAGATTGGTATATACTGTAAAGTATAACAAATACTAGGAGAGGAACAAGTGAAAACTGCGGAAAATTTAAGCTTTAAAGTTTCGATTAGATAAAATTAAAAGACAGAATTATCAAGTCGTTAGTTCACTTGTCCCTCAAGATTGCCGTTAGTCTAAAAAATAAATTTTAAAATTTCATTAACTATTAAGGCAAGTTTAAAGTTTTTTTTTTATATAATACTAGTTCAGTTTTGAGTGCCACATAAAGTGTTAAACAATATTTTTAAGAAGAGAGAAAATGAAAAAAATGTTATTAGCTTTTATAGCTATTATTACAATTAGTGCAAGTTCATTATTTGCTGGAGCTACAGGTATATTATCGTATGGAGCATATACATTTGGTGGTGAAAAAGAATATCAATGGGATTACCTATATGAACAAAATAATATAACATATAATGCCCAATCAGGACATTGGATTACAAATGCAACACATACTGGTGATGGATATTCTATGACAGTTGTTATAGGTACAAATATAGATAAAAATCCTATAGTAGGTATAGGAATAGAAGATGGTGACCTTGTGCATACTGAACATTATAATGGATATTCGATATTTTATCATAGATATGTAATGGGAAGTATGAGTGGTCAATTTAATTCATTTTATAGCGAAGGTAATACTGTACTATCAAGCATGGATAGATTTTTAAGATATCCATAAATATAAATACTAAGGAGAATAAATAGATACAATAATATAATATTTATTGTATCTATTTTAAATAATGAATAAAAAATATACATATATTGGTATGTCTATTGTTTTATTATTAATTATTTTTATTTGGCAAAGTGAAGATACTAAGGTAAATAAGAAACAATCAATAATAAAAAAGATACAACCAAAGCAAGTGGAAATTATAAATGATGCTAATATAAGCATAATAAAAGTTGTTAAACAAGAGATAAAAGAAGTAAAAAAACAAGTCGTATTAAAAAAAATAAAAGAAAATAATAATACAAATATTGAACAAAATAATGAAACCATAGAAATAGAAGATGAAGAGATTTTAGAAAATAAACCTATAATTTTATTTTCATCAAATAGTAAACCAAATCTTTATATTGTAAAAATATTATCAGACAATATAATAAAAACATTAAATAATCCTCAAGAATATACAATAAAATATATAGGATTAAGAGGTGTTATCAATGAAAATAATAAAAAATATAAATTTACTTTATCATTAAAAGAAGCATATAAAGATAGCTTTGATGCAAATTTACAAATTCAGGTTATTTCATTGAGAACTAATAAAGCTTTTTTATGTGATGGATATTTTTTAAAAAACTTAGATATAGATTATAGTTATAATTTAACTATAGATATATATGATGATAGCATATCTTGTTATACTTCAAATGAAAGAAAAATTCCAGATTTTATTAGAAATAATGAAGTAAAACTAAATATTGAAGAGTTGCCAAAGGAACTACAAGATAAAATAAAACAAGCAATAGAGGTACAAAATGACAATTCAAAATAATACAAACAGTATGTATACAACCAATGTAAGTTCTGTGCAAAAGACACAACAGATAAAAGAAACTTCATTTGATAGTTTAGTAACTAATCATGTTCAAAATCCAAAAGAGATACCATTTCAAGATTATAAAAACTATAGTGTAAATGATATAAACAATATGTTTCCACCAAGTGTTGATAAAAGTTTAAATGAAAAAGCAATGGAGTTAAGAGATATAGCCAATGGTACGACAGATGATACTTTAAATAAAGTTTTATTTAATTTAAATATAAAAGAAAATAAAACAATTGCAGAAGATATAATTAGTGAAGATATGGAAAGAATAAATGGATTAAAAATGATTAAAGTAACGGGAAGAGAAATGAAAAAATTAGATAATTACATTACAAAGAATGATATACCATTAACTATAGAAAATTTTTCAAAACTTCACCAAAAATTTAGTGAACATGTTAGCTATGATGAAATTAAAGTAAATGAAATTTTAACACCACAAGAATATTTTGATAGTTTAGAATTAACTAGTAAAGATATGTTAGAACATCAAGAGCACCATGCAAATAATAGGTGGCTCATAAATATAGATGAAGTTAATTCTGTTATAAATAATATAAAATATGAGTATCAAAAAAATACTTATGAAAAAAATATTTTATTGGGAAATTATTCTAAATAACTATAATTAATTTTTATTAACAATTGAACAAATAAGACTAACAAAGCACTGGAAAGAACAAGGTACCCACAGATTTTTAAGACAAATCTAGCTAAACTATTTGATAAAGTTTTACTAGGTTGAAAAAGGTATTGAGGTACCTTGTCCTTCACCTTAGGCGTTAGGTTAAGGTATCTAGCAAAATAAATCAATTCAAGTATTTCTATAATCCAAGCATAAAAAAGCAATATTTAGTATAATTTGGATTTCTACTCTTTGATAGACTATCAATAAAAAAACTTTTTTAAAAAAAGTTTAATCAAAAATTTCAAAAAAAGAAAAAACTATTTTTTAAGCTTCAAAGTCAAATCTTTATAATCTTTCAAAATAACCTCAAGTTCATTTAAAAATATATCAGGTGCATATATAAGTAAATCTTGTATTTTAAAAAACCTATCTTTGGGAACAATATTTGGCACTATCTTACTATCACAAAGTTTTGATTTTAAGAGTTCCGTTTCTTCTGTCGTTATTGAGTCTAAAATATGCTTTAAATATATTTTTCTAGCACGACTACTATCATCAAAAAGTAACTGTTCGGGAATATTTAGTGTTTCTGCTATATATGAAATTAGTTCTATTTTTAAGGCAACATCTCCACTTAAATAAGCATACATTGCTTTTAATGTTGGAATTTCGCTTGTACTTTTTAACTTAGGTTCTAATTCTATTAGTTTTAAAGAAAATTCTTTTTTATTCATACCTTTTTCTTTAATTAATAGATTAATTTTTTCATATATTTCCATAAGTCAGCCTTTTATAGATATTTTAAATAAATTACATCTATAAAACTCTGATTATTCTATATTTAAAGTCTATATAACTAGAATTATTCTATAATTATCTGAATTAATTTAAGGATATTTATTTGCTCTTTAACTCATACGAATTTATCTTCGCATTTTTACCAATTACATTTTTTATATATTTTT
>JAOZVJ010000131.1 GCA_029938215.1 Arcobacteraceae bacterium
TTATTTAATTTGTAATTAATCATTTTAGATGTACAATTCAGCAAATTTAAAAAAAGGAAAGAAAATGCCATATATTGTAAAAACAATGGATAAACTTAAGAAAAACAGTCCTGCTCAAACAGAATTTTATCAAGCTGCCGAAGAGGTACTTGTATCACTTAGACCACTTATTGATAGTGACTCTAAATATAAAAAGCACAACATAATTCAAAGAATTGTTGAGCCAGAAAGACAAATACTATTTAGAATTGTTTGGCTTGATGATAAAGGTGTAGCAAGAGTAAATAAAGGTTACAGAATTGAATTTAACTCGGCACTAGGACCATATAAAGGTGGATTAAGATTACATCCAAGTGTTAATGCTGGTATTATTAAATTTTTAGGTTTTGAACAAATCTTTAAAAACTCATTGACAGGTTTGCCTATCGGTGGTGGAAAAGGTGGTTCTGATTTTGATCCAAAAGGAAAATCAGATGCTGAAATCATGAGATTTTGTCAAGCGTTTATGACAGAACTTTATAGACATATTGGACCTACAACTGATGTACCTGCTGGTGATATTGGTGTTGGTGGTCGTGAAATTGGTTTTATGTTTGGTCAATACAAAAGACTTACAGGAAGATTTGAAGGTATCCTAACTGGAAAAAGTCTTGCTTGGGGCGGTTCTTTAGTTAGAACTGAAGCTACTGGTTATGGTGCTGTTTATTTTGCAGAAGATATGCTTGCAGAAAGAGGCGAAGTATTAGAAGGTAAAACTTGTACTGTTTCAGGTTCTGGAAATGTTGCTATTTATACAATAGAAAAACTTTACCAACTTGGTGCTAAACCAGTTACTTGTAGTGATTCAAGAGGTGCTATCTATGATAAAGATGGTATTAATCTTGAAACACTAAAAAGACTTAAAGAAGTAGAAAAAGTATCAATTGAAAATTATACTAAAGAGCATCCAAATGCTGAGTATACTCCAGTTGCTGATTATCCAAAAGGAAGAAATCTTGTATGGACTGTTCCTTGTTATGCTGCTTTCCCAAGTGCAACACAAAATGAATTAAATGAAAAAGATGCGGCTGATTTATTGAAAAATGGTTGTGTTTGTATTAGTGAAGGTGCAAATATGCCATCAACTCCAGAAGCAGTTGAATTATTCTTAGAAGCTAAAATTGCTTATGGACCAGGTAAAGCTGCAAATGCAGGTGGTGTTGCTACAAGTCAACTTGAAATGAGTCAAAATGCTGGTATGGAAGCATGGAATTTTGAAACAGTTGATGGTAAACTTAGAAATATTATGAGAAATATCTTTATAAATAGTAATGAAACTTCTAAAGAGTTTGGTGATGCTGGCAACTTAGTATTTGGTGCTAATATTGCAGGCTTTAGAAAAGTTGCTGATGCTATGATTGAACAAGGTGCTGTTTAATCAAACATCTTTAAGATATAAAATTACGGAGTAGGTTTTCCTGCTCCGTTTTTTTTTGCTAAAAATTAAATTAAAAAAAAGCAGAGTTAAAAACTCTGCTTTTTTATCTTTAAAAAATATTAATATTTTTTATTTTTTACTATAACGATTTCTATCGTTTCTGTTTCCGCTTCTATTTGCACCACTATCGCTTCTACTTTTATTTCCACGATATCCGCCACCGCTTCCGCCTCTGCCACCATTTCTTTTTCTTTGAGATCGATTTCGGTTTCCACCACCGCCACCTTCTCTTACTCTTGAAAGTAAAAATTCAATATCTTTTTTAGATTTTCCTATTTTATCTTTACCTTTAACTTTTTCAGCTTCACCTATAAATGAAGCTAGTTTGTAAACAATAGTAGATAAATCAAAATCATCCTTTAAAGCTTCTATGAAATCACATACTTTTTCATCAATTTCTTGATTTTTAAGTTTATCTACCAAAGTTGCTTGATTTTTTGATCTTACATCATTGATTGTTGGAATTACTTTTGATTCCATTTGAGCACCAACATCTTTTTGAATTTTTTTAAGGCTTCTAAATTCAGATGGTGTTACAATAGATACAGCAACTCCTGATCTCCCTGCCCTACCTGTTCTTCCTATTCTATGAACATAAGGTTCACTATCAAATGGAAGCTGATAATTAAATACATGAGACACATCGCTTACATCAAGTCCACGAGCAGCAACATCAGTAGCAACTAAAACCTCTAAAGTATTGCCTTTAAATGCTCTAATCACTTCTTCTCTTTGTCTTTGTTCCATATCACCATGAAGACCTTTTGCACTAAAACCTTGAGATACCAAATAAGTTGCTAATCTATCGACATCTCTTTTCATTCTACAAAATACAATTGATTTTGATGGATCTTTATAGTCAAAAAGTCTCATAAGAGCATCATCTCTTTCATATTCTTCTACTACATAAAATGATTGCTTAATATTTGTATTTGTAACTTCACTTTTTGTAATAGTGATAAATTCTGGATTGTTCAAAACTGTTTTTGCAAGTTTTTTAATTGGTTCTGGCATAGTCGCACTAAACATTAAAGTTTGTCTTTCATCTGGCATAAATTTAAAGATACTTCTAATATCTTCCAAAAATCCCATATCCATCATCTCATCAGCTTCATCGAGAACTACAAATGATGGCTTTATACTGATTTGTTTATTTTTAAGTAAATCTAAAAATCTACCTGGAGTTGCTACAATAATTGAAGCACTTTGTACATGTTTGATTTGTCTTGAATAAGAACTTCCACCATAAACCGTTGCTGTTTTGATGTTTAAAAACTTACCAAATCTAAATAATTCATCACTAACTTGCATAGCCAATTCTCTAGTTGGCACAACTACAACAGCTTCTACTGTTCCATCACATTTCATATTGTGTAGCACAGGAAGTCCAAATGCAGCAGTTTTACCTGTACCTGTTTGAGCTTGTGCTACGATATCTCTTCCTTCAATTACGATAGGAATTGCTTGTTGTTGAATTGGACTTGGCTCAACGAACCCTGCTGCGTTAACAGCTTTTTCTAAATCTTTTTTTAAATTAAAATCTGTAAATTTCATTGTTTATTTTACCCTTATGTTATTATAGGGTTACTCTAAACTTTAAAACTTACCCTTAAGTTTCTTTTCAAGATTTCCTATAATTTGGGCGATTATATCCAACTTAAACTTAATATAAGTTTTTAATATATTTTAAGCTACAATAACCATTATGCAAGGTTATATAGCTATATAAAACCAAACTTAAGAAATTTATGCTATAATATACTATCAAA
>JAOZVJ010000056.1 GCA_029938215.1 Arcobacteraceae bacterium
TCAAAAGTGGCAAGTAAAAATATAAAATTAATTATGACAACAGAAGCTAAGGCATTTATAGCAAAGGCTGGTTTTGATCCTGTATTTGGCGCAAGACCTTTAAGAAGAGCCTTATATGAAATAGTTGAAGATAAATTATCTGATTTGATACTTGAGGATAAAATAAACGAAGGGGATACTGTAAAATTTGATGTTGAAAATCAGGACATAAAACTATATATAAACTAACATTAAGTATTTTTTAAATATAATCGCAAACTTAATTTAAAATATAAAAGGAAATATTGATGAAAAGAACTTATCAACCACACAACACACCAAGAAAAAGAACTCATGGTTTTAGAGTTAGAATGGCAACAAAAAACGGAAGAAGAGTTATAAAAGCTAGAAGAGCTAAAGGCAGAAAAAGACTATCAGTTGCTTAAATAAATCTCATAGAATAAATAATTCTAGAGATTTCAACAAGATCTATAAAAGCGACAAAAAGTGGCACAATCACTCTTTTGTCGCTTTTTTTCAAGGTGAACAAAAAAACATTGATGTTGCTTTTGTTACTTCGAAAAAAGTTGGTAATGCAGTAAAGCGAAATAAGGCTAGAAGAAGATTAAGAGCTTTATTTTTAGAATTTGAGTCATTACTTAAAAATGGAAAATATATACTAGTTGCAAAAGATAAAATAGAAAACAGAGATTATAAAACTCTAAAAAAAGATTTTATTTGGACTATGAATAGATTAAATTTATTTTTATAAAAATTAGACAAAATGAAAAAAATTTTACTTTTGATATTAAAATTTTATCAAAGGCTTTTAACACTTTTTTCTTTTGGAAGTTGCAGATACCATCCTACATGCTCAGAGTATGCAAAATGGCAATTTGAAAACAATAATATTTTTTTAGCTTTTTATTATTCTTTTATTAGGATTTTAAGATGCAATCAACTTTTTAATGGCGGGCTTGATTATCCAAAAGTTAAAGTTAAATTTAAAAGAAATAAATGTAAATTTAAGAAAATCAATGTAAAATACTGGTATATACCATATAAAAAAGATAACTATTTAATAATTAAAAATTGGAAATGGAAAAATGGCAATAAATAACAATACTAACAACAACTTAGATAAACAAAGCTCATACAAAAGAATTATGTTGGCAACCTTGCTTTCATTTGTTTTTTTTGTAGGATATGACTTTTTATATGTACAACCACAACATGCTTTAAAGCAAAAAGAAGCTGAAGCTAAACAAAAAGAACTACAAAAAAACACTCCAAAACCTCAACTTTCAATTCAAGACCACAAAACAGTAGCACCACAAATAACAACACAGCAAACACCTTCTAATGATGTCCCTAAAAATAAAGATGTAGTGGCAGAAGAAATTATTACAACAATTAAAACTGTAAATAATATTATTGAAATTGATAGACTAGGAAGAATTGCGCAAGTTACATTATTAGGCAAACAATATATAAATGAAGATGGTTCAAAAATTAAGCTTTTTACTCAAAATCAACTAAGACCACTAGAAGTTAGATTTACCAATAATGATTTAAATCTTGAAACTTTTAAAACAAATTTTACAGCTTCAAGCAAAACTTTAGATGCAACAAAAAAGATAACAAAACTTACGCTTACTCAAAATTTATCGGCTACTACTTTAGTTAAAAATCTAACAATATATCCAAATGGTCATTATGACATTGAAATCTTAGTGTCAAATGATGAAACATTTTTTATAACTACTGGATTCAGACCTGATGTTTTAGCTGATATGTATGCTGATCATGGTGCTTTACTTGTGCTTAACGACAATACAATAAATTTAATAAAAGATGAAGATCTTGATAACACAGAACATTTTTCAGAAATTATAGTAGCATCAGCATTTGATAGATATTATGCGACTGTTTTATACAATACTACGAGTGGCATGGAGTTATCTGTTATGCCAGATAATGACAATAATCCACAAATTTTTATTCATGGAAAAAATAGTGTTAATTTAAAAGGATATATCGGACCAAAGGAATACAATACTTTAACTGCACTTGATCCAAAATTATCTCAAGTAATAGAATATGGTTGGTTTACCTTTATAGCTAAACCTATGTTTCAACTACTTCAATTCATTCACAACTATATTGGTAACTGGGGATGGACTATTGTAATAATAACAATTTTAATTAAACTTGTTCTTTATCCTTTGGCGTACAAAGGTATGGTTTCTATGAATAGGCTTAAAGAATTATCTCCAAAAGTAAAACAAATTCAAGAAAAATACAAAGGCGACAGACAAAAAGCTTCTATGCATATGATGGAATTGTATAAAAAAGAGGGAGCAAACCCTATGGGTGGCTGTCTTCCTATGATATTACAAATCCCTATATTTTTTGCAATTTATAGAGTTTTATTAAATGCAATTGAGCTAAAAGGAGCTCCATGGATTTTATGGATTGAAGATTTAGCTCTTATGGATCCATATTATATTCTTCCTATTCTTATGGGTGCAACTATGTTTATTCAACAAAAAATCACTCCAAACCAAATGCAAGATGAAATGCAAAAGAAAATGTTTCAATTTTTACCTTTAATTTTTACATTTTTCTTCTTATGGTTTCCTGCTGGACTTACTTTATATTGGTTTATGAATAACTTATTTACAGTAGCTCAACAATACTATGTTAATAAACTTTTTGAAAAAGCAAAAACAGTAAGACACGAAGAACATCTGGAACACAAACATCACCAAGGTAAGAAAAAATAACCTTTAAAAGGATTTAATATGCAAAAACAATTTAAAGCCAAAACATTAGAAGAAGCTTACGAAAATGCGACTTCTTCTTTAAAATGTTCTATAACAGATTTACATATTGATATAATTCAACCACCAAGCAAAGGTTTTTTTGGACTCTTTGCAAAAGATGCAATAATTTTAGCAAAATTTAAACATCATCACAAACAGTCAAAAAAAATACAACCTTCAAAATATACAAATTCAAAATCGCATGAGAAATATGAAAAACAAAGAAGTCAAGAAAAAACGCAACAAGTAATAAAAAAACCAATTCAAACACCACAAGTACAAAAACAAAACAAAACTTCTTCTGGAAAAATATTTGATGATTTTTATAGTAGTGCCGATTATAAAAAAACACATGATAAAATTACTGTAAAAAAAGATGAAAATCTCGTAGTGCAAGAGATACAAGATAAATTAAATAATTTATTTGAACTTACTTGCTATAAACTTGATAATATAACTGTTAAATTTTATGATGAAGAAACAATTTATGTAGAATTTCAAGGCGATGATGCTGCACTTCTAATTGGTAAAGAAGGATATAGATATAAAGCATTATCATATATTTTATTTAATTGGATTCATGAAAAATATGATTTAATGTTAAGACTGGAAGTTGCTCAATTTTTAACTACTCAAGAAGAAGCTATTTATAATTATTTAGAACCTGTAATTGAAACTATCAACGAAGATGGTTTTTATAAAACAAAACCTTTAGATGGTGTTTTGGTGCATATTGCGCTTAAAAAATTAAGAGATGAATTTCCAGATAAATATGTGGCTGTTAAGACAAATGTCAAAGGCGATAAATATATTTTAGTAAACGAATATAGAAACTAGAAAATAAATATGTTAGACGATACTATAGTTGCTATTGCTACTGCAAATGGCATTGGTTCTATTAGTATTGTTAGATTAAGTGGGAGTAACTCACTTAAAATTGCTCTTCAAATTTCTAAAAGAACTTCTTTAACTCCAAGATATGCTACTTTATCCAAATTATATGATTTTTCAGATGAACTTATTGATGAGTCTTTATTAATTTATTTTAAAAATCCTTACTCTTTTACGGGCGAAGATATAGTTGAATTTCAATGTCACGGTGGTATTACTATTTCTGCATTGGTTCTTGAAGCTTGTATTAAAAATGGAGCAAGACTTGCAAACCCAGGAGAATTTTCAAAACGAGCTTTTTTAAATGGAAAAATAGACCTAACGCAGGCTCAAGCTATATCAAAAATGATAGAAGCTAAAAGCGAAGATGCAGTAAAACTTTTGGCACGACAATTAAAAGGAGAACTTAAAGAGTTTATTGAAGACATTAGAAAAGATTTACTTTTTATGCTAGCTTATACCGAAGTAAATATTGATTATGCTGAAGAAGATTTACCAAGTGATATCTTTGAACAAATAAATCAAAAGTTAGTAAAAATTAGTAAAAATTTAACGAATACTTTGGAAGCTAGTAAACAAAGAGAAGGTTTAATAGATGGCTTTAAAGTCGCAATAATAGGAAAACCAAATGTTGGGAAATCAAGCCTTTTAAATAAACTACTTAATTTCAATAGAGCAATAGTAAGTGATATTGCTGGAACTACAAGAGATACTATCGAAGAAAGTATTAAAATAGGCACACACATTATAAAAATAATTGATACAGCAGGTATTAGACAAACAAATGAAGCAATAGAAAAAATAGGGATAGAAAAATCAATTCAGGCAGTTAATGAAGCAGACTTAATAATAGCCCTATTTGATGGAAGCCGAAAATTTGACAATGAAGACAATCAAATTTTAGAGCTTTTAAAAAATAATGATAAAGAGCAGATTATTGTCATAACAAAAGATGATTTAGAAGTAAAATTAGAAAACTCTCATTTGTTAACTTTTAATTCTGAGCTTTTAAAATTAAATACAAAAAAAGAGATTAGACCACTTATTGGAAAAATAGAAAATATTCTAAATCAAAATACTTTAAGTAGTGATATAATGTTAATATCAAAAAATCAAGTAGATGAAGTTGCACAAACTCTATACAATATAAATCAAGCAAACAAGCCACTTCAAACGGGTGAATTAGAATTTTTTGCTCATCATATAAATGAAGCGCTGCAACATATATCAAATATCACAAGACCTTATGAACACGACCAAATGCTAGATATTATGTTTGGTGAATTTTGTTTAGGAAAATGATATTAATTAAAAATATATTTAGTTTAACGGCTCATTATTCTCTTTAATTTATTTATTTTCTCCACAATCAGAAAGACCTTCATTGAAGCACTTTTCATACTGTTTTGCGACAAATATTCGTTCTGAAATATTTGGATGAGATGATAAATAGTTCATAAATTTTACTTCGCCATTTTTATTTTTAGATTCATTTTGTATGATTCTGCTTAAAATTATTTATAAAATTTTTTGTATCTATTTTTACTATCAGCTTTTTTTTAAAGGAAAATAAATCTGCTTGCTTTTGGTGATCTTTTGATTATTTGATATTTAAAAATAACGACCCCATTCCTACACCCATATCTCCAAGTGCTGTGCTATCGCCAGAAATAAACATAAGCCCAATTACAATAAAACTATTTTCTATTATGCTTCGTAAGCCATGTCTTTTTTCTACATGTCCGATTTCATGAAGTAAAATTGAATTTATTTCATCCAAATTTTTACTAAAATGTACAAGTTTATCTGTTATGATGATGTCGCCATTTGGTAGAGCAAAAGCGTTTGCTATGCTTTCATTTCCATTTTTCCATAAACGAAAGTGTATTTTATATTTACCTCTATCTTTTTTATCAAAAAATGGCAGTATTTTAGTACTAAAAGAATACCTAATGTTTGATTTTTGTAAATTTGTTAATTCGCTAGGATTTAAAATATATTTATCAAATGTTTTTAATGCATTTTCTGATATTAGATTATTTGTTTTTGATGGCATCGCATATGCTATATTTTTGCTTAGATAAGGAACTCCCCATTTCAAAAATGATACAGCAAAAACTATTGTAAAAATTAAAGAAAAAAATATTAAAATATAATTTGATTCTAAAAAATGTATTACATTGTTGTTTTTTGTTTTTTTTAAAATTTTATCTATTTCATTATTTTCTTTTGTAGCAAAAACACAACCATTTTTAAGTGTTATTTTTCTTTCTATATTTCCGATTCTAGGAGATATGCTTAGTTCAGAAATATGTTCTTCAAAAACAGTAAAATTTTGTGTTTTTATAAGAAAAATTTCATCTACAACAGAAAGTTCTGCATCTTTGTTTACAGAACTTCCTTTGTCATACAATTTTCCTTGTATTTTTTTTATAATGCCAATCCTACATCAACATCAAATGTATCGCCAATCTCTTCGCCTATTGCAGACTCTCTGCTTTCTTTTTGGCTAATAAATGTTTTTAAATCACTATTCGATGATATTTGCGTATTGTTAAGCATATAGTTTGCCATTCTAACTTTTGCCCAAGGAATAGCAAGTCCAAGAGTAATTATTGTAATAGCCAAATTTGAAACTATTACAAATGCTAAATTTAAAAATTTAATATTAGATGAGAATTTAATATCTTCATCTAAAATAGTGTTGCCAAATATATATTCTCTTTTTCTAGCAATATAGTACGAAAGAACCACAAATCCTGGGCAAATTGATAAAAAATAAAATGGAACAACAAAATAAAGAGATGCCATAATAGCCTCTTCTAAAGCTTTAGATTCTCTTCCATTTTGCATAATGCTAGAAAAAAGCATTTCCGGGTTATTGATACTTAAAAAAAATAATCCAGCAAAAGCAACCATTCCAATGATTGTTATTAAAAATCCTAAAGAATAGGTTTTTAATAAAATTTTAACAAAAGCATTTGTTTGAAGATTTGTTTTAAATCTGCTTTGACCGAAACTTGAAGAATTGATGAGATATGAAGTTTGTTTATTATTAAAATATGCAAAAGCAAATACTCCTAATGCTATTATTAAAAATATACCAACAATGGTTACAACAACATTGTGGATACTTGACAATATTCCAATTAAAATAGCAATAGAAATAAATAAAGCTATTGGATAAGCAAGAAAAATTACATAAGATTGACTAAGTTTTCCATCAAAATTAAATTTTACATTGCTAAAGCTTGTAACATTCATATTAAATCTCATACTTCGCCAAATTATCCATGGAATTATTATAAACAATCCTAATATCAAAAAAAGAGAAGCTTGTGGAATAATCTTATTTAATATAACATAAGTAGCAAATAAAATAATAGAAATAAAGTATCCAACAAAAAGTTGTTTTCCAGTGGCATGGTATTCAAAAAAATTTTCATCGAGCGTACTGTTTGCATAAAAATATCGATTGTTTCTTACTTTTGCCCATGGATAATAAAGTCCAAAAGTTACTATTGTTAATAATATATTAACTATCCATATTTTAAAATATTCTGAACCAGACCCTTTAAAATCTAATGTATTCATTTCCTGATATCCTTTAATTTTTTTAATAATTTTATCTTAATTAAACAAAAAATATACAATAGAAATTTGAAAATTAAAATCATAAATATTAATATAAAGTATAAAAAACCAATACTTTAAAAGAATTAATTATATAATAAATATAAGGCTTGCAAATACTTAATTTTTTATTCTAAAATTTTGTGTTTTCAAATTTTTATCTTTAGATATTAGTGGAGTAGCAAAATGTTAAAACATAAAAAAATACTATTATTGGCAATTGTTTTAATAACAATTTGTTTTGTTTTTACTGTATTATCAATAAACAATTTGAACAACAAATTAGAAGTTGTTAGAAAAAAAATGGTCGGAGTTGAAAAAATACATATAATACACGACACTAATACGCTTTTGCAAGAATGCAGAGGACTTCATCAAATAGCAAAAGAAAATAGAGAAAATGGAACGCTAGTAAGTAAAGAAATTAAAAAAACTATTAAATTTGCAGAAATAAATATGATAAAGCTAAAAGAAAAAAATATACACAAAACAGTAAAAGATTTAAGGCAAGAAAACAAAGAGACATGGGATGATGTTGATTATTTTGAAAATTATACAGAAGCGATAGAGAAATTAAATGTTAGCATAGTGGATATTTCACATAAATATGGACTTGTTTTTGAAGATGATAAAGAATCCTACAAACTAATAACTGTACTTGTGTATGATATCCCAAAATTTAGTGAAAGTGTTGGAGTGATTAGAGGTCTTGGAACAAGAATTTTAAAAAATAAAAAAATAGAAGAAAAGGAAAGATATTCAATAAAAAATAATGCTTTTAATTGCATAAATACACTAAAAAATATACGATATTTTGTAACAAAAATAAAAAAGAATGAGGTGTTAGAAAATATAATTCAGGCACTTGAGACCTATTCTTTAAAGTTAAATTTAGAAGTTAAAAAAATAGATAAAGGAATCTTTGAAAGGTCATCTATTGATTATTTTCTTATTGCAACACAACTTAGCAAAACTTCAAAAAAATTGTTTGTACAAACAAGTGAACTACTGAAAGAAAGACTAAAAGAAAGAGAAAATAATCTAATAAATTTAATTAAATTATCACTTTTGTTCTTCTTCGTAGTCTCGGCATTTATTATTGTATTATTTTATTTTATTGATAAAAAAGCAAAAATTGTACGAATTAAAAAAGAAAATGAAGAAAAAGACTTGAGAGTAATTGCTAATCTTTTAGAAAAATTCTACAACATTTCAACGGTAAAAGATTTAAGTGAAAAATCTTTAAATTTTCTAGTACATGAATTAAACGCAGCAAATGGTGCTTTTTATGCTTTTAGGAGCAAAACAAAACAGCTTCAATTAACTTCTATTTATGGTGTTGATATTTGTGACGCAAAACAAATTATAAATATAAATGAAAATATAATTGGAGAAAGTATTAGCGATAAAAAAATTAAAATATTAAATATAGATGATGGTGCAACAGTAGTAATAGGTGCTATGAGTGTAAAAATTAAAAAAATTATAATAATTCCTCTTATCAATATGAACGAAGCAGTTGGTAGTATTCAATTATCATTTGTGAATAATGATACTATAGGTATTAAATTTTTGGAAAAAATCTCTGAATTGCTAGCTGGATATTTGTTTAAAATCCAAAAAAATGAAGAAATAGTTAAATACCTTGAGATAATTGATAAAAATGTTATTGCTTCAAATATAGATAAAAATCGAGTTATAATTGATGTGAGTGAAAAATTTGCTGAAATATCTGGCTATACAAAAAATGAGCTAATTGGTAAAAAATATGACTTTTTAAAACATCCAGATTTGACAAAGGTCGAACTTGAAAAAATATGGAATACTGTAACAAATAATAAGATTTTTGAAGGACAACTTAAAAATAAGAAAAAAAATGGCGATAGCTATTGGACTGATTCTTTAATATATCCAGATATTGATTGTTATGAAAATATTTTGGGATACACTTCTATTGGGCAAGATGTTACTGATAAAAAAAGAATTGAAGCACTTGCAATTACTGATAGTTTAACTGGACTTTACAATAGACGATATTTTGATAATATGTTTATCCATCAACTTAAACTTGCTAAAAGAGAAGGACAGCTACTATTTTTTGCCATGATGGATATTGATCATTTTAAACAATATAACGATATATACGGGCATCAAGAAGGCGATAATGCTCTGAAAACTGTTGGAGAAGTATTGAAAAAATCAATTTTAAGAGCAAATGATTATGTGTTTAGAATTGGTGGCGAAGAATTTGGTATGATATGTTTTATAAAAGATGAAGCTAGTGCAATAAATATTGCAAATAGAGTTAGAAAAAATATAGAAAATCTGAATATTGAACATTATAAAAATAGTGCTTCTAGGTATGTTACTATTTCTGTTGGGCTTAGTATTATAGAAGCTAAAACATGTGTTTTTGATACTAATGTTTTATATAAAAAAACAGATGATTTGTTATACGATGCGAAACAAAGCGGAAGAAATCAAGTAAAATATAAAATGCTATAATATTTTTTGATATTTTGCAAAGTTTTTAACAAAATAATCAATCTTATCATTTCAGCTAATTTTTGCTATAATCCGCAAAATATATACTACAAAAAAGGTAAATAAAAATGTCCGAACAAACACCATTGGAAATTGCACTTGCACATTCTATGACCGAAGAAGAGTATGAAAATACTATTAAAATTTTAGGCAGAGAGCCTAACTATACAGAAATAGGCGTTATTTCTGCTATGTGGAGTGAGCATTGTTCTTACAAATCTTCAAAAAAATATCTAAATGGCTTTCCAACAAAAGCTCCTTGGGTTATTCAAGGGCCAGGAGAAAATGCTGGTGTTATAGATATAGGCGATGGCTATGCTGCTGTTTTTAAAATGGAGTCACACAATCATCCTAGTTTTATAGAGCCATATCAAGGAGCAGCAACTGGTGTTGGTGGAATTCTTAGAGATGTTTTTACTATGGGTGCAAGACCTATTGCAAATATGAATTCAATTAGATTTGCCAATATTGATGGAGATAGTGAAACTGCTAAAAAACATAGATTTTTACTTCGTGGTGTTGTTGAAGGAATCGGTGGTTATGGTAACTGTATGGGAGTTCCTACTATTGGTGGCGAAACTACTTTTGAAGAGTGTTATGCAGGAAACAATCTTGTAAATGCTTTTACATTAGGACTTGTAAAAACTGATGAGATATTTTTAGGACTTGCTGAAGGTGTAGGCAATCCTGTAATGTATGTCGGTTCAAAAACTGGTCGTGATGGCTTAGGTGGTGCTGTTATGTCAAGCGCTGCTTTTGATGAAGATAGTGAAAGTAAAAGACCAACTGTTCAAGTAGGTGATCCTTTTACCGAAAAACTTTTATTAGAAGCTTGTCTTGAATTATTTAAAGAAGATTTAATTATAGGTATTCAAGATATGGGTGCTGCTGGACTTACTTCCTCTTCTTTTGAAATGGCTGGACGAAGTGGAAGCGGTATGAAAATGGATCTTGATAAAGTTCCTGCTCGTGAAGAGAATATGACACCTTATGATTTTATGCTCAGTGAATCACAAGAAAGAATGTTAATCTGTGCCAAAAAAGGTTGTGAACAAAAAATTATTGATATTTTTACAAAATGGGAACTTGATGTTGCAGTTATTGGTGAAGTTACGGATACTGGAAATATGGAATTATTTTGGCATGGTGAAAAATGTGCAGATATACCTATTCAACCGCTTAGTGAAGAAGCTCCAATTTT
>JAOZVJ010000006.1 GCA_029938215.1 Arcobacteraceae bacterium
AGCTATGATTGCATTTAGTTATGATGATCTTCTACTGGATGAATTGGTTAAAATATTTTTAAATGGAGAAACTGCAAATAAAGAAGAAATAAAAGAACTAAGAGAGAGTGTTTCTTGCGAAATTGCAAATATTATAATAGGAAATGCATTGTCAGATTTTATTGATAGTTCAAAGATAAATATTACACCACCTATTTTAATTTATAAAGCAAAATCACTCTTTAAGTATAAAAGTTCAAAAATTTATACTGCTTCAATTAAAACTAAGTTTGGTGAAATTCTTATTGCAGCAGTAGGCACAATGAAGTCAATAGAAAAAAACTAAAAATAAAATAAATATATAATAATTTATTTTATATAATTTTAGATATAATACAATATATAGAGTTTTTAAATTTTCTTTTGACGCATAGGAGGGATTAAATGTATAATGAAAAATTCCTAAAAACATTAAGCATATTATATGTTGAAGATAGCAAAACTATAAGAACTCAAATGCTTGATTTTTTAGTTAAGCTATTCAAACAAGTTATTCCTGCTGTTGATGGTGTAGATGGACTTGAAAAATTTAAAGACAATAAGCATATAGATGTAGTAATAAGTGATATCAATATGCCAAATATGGATGGCATTGAGATGCTGTCAAAAATAAGAGAACTCAACAAAGATATTCCTTTTATCTTTACAACGGCTTATTCTGAAACAGAATATGCTTTAAATGCCATAAAATATGGTGTTTCTCATTATGCAATCAAGCCTATTAATACAAGAGAACTTTTAATGCACATCAATGATGTTTGCAACTTAAAATACAATCAAAAGAAACTTGCTCGTACAAAAATAGAACTAGAAAGATATATTGATATTGTTGAGCAAGTTGCAATTATTTCAAAAACAGATGTAAATGGAATTATAACTCATGTAAACGATACCTTTTGTGAAATATCAAAATACTCAAAAGATGAATTAATCGGACAAAATCACAATATAATAAGACATCCGGATATGCCATCACTTTTATTTAAAAATTTATGGGATGAAATAAAAACTGGAAAAACATGGAAAGGAAAAATAAAAAATAAAACAAAAAATGAAAAACCTTATTATATAAATACTTCAATATTTCCAATATGCGAACATGAATGTGAGGATGATATTTTAGAATATATTAGCGTGAGTTTTTTAACAACAGAAGAAGAAGTTAAAAAAAGAGAATTTAGGAATAAAGTGCTTCACAATATTCAAGATTCTAAACGAAGAGATATTGTATCAAGAAATAAAATTGTGGAACTTGAAGAAAAATTAAAAAGATACACACATTTTGATTTTATACAAGAATCTTTTGAAAAAGAGAAGAAAAATAGCAGAAAATTAAAAGGTCAAATAAACAGTTATGAAAATGATATTAGCACTTTAAACCAAAGGCTAAGAAACATAATGATAAAAACAAATGAAAAAATTTCAGCAACTTTAGATGTATCAAAAAAACTAAAAAGCAAAAACAACACCTTTTTAGAAGAACTTGTATTTTTAAAAAAAGACCTAAAAGAAACAAAAGCTTTGAATATAAAACTTAATGAACAATTAGCAGATCAAGTAAAAATTATAGAAAATTTAAACGATGTAATAAAACATAGAGAAAGTCAGCTAAATAATAAAAGCTAAGCTTTCATAACTATATCAAACTCAACTCCCTGACCTTCTTCACTTTTAATCTTTATAGTTCCTCCAAATTTTTGAGTTACTATATTATATATAATATTCATACCAAGCCCACTACCACCTTGATGTCGTTTTGTAGTAAAGAAAGGATCAAAGATTTTTTCTTTTGCCTTTTGTGGCATTCCTTTTCCATTATCTTTATATATAAAAGTTAATACATTATTTTTGATGCTTGCAGATATTTTAATCTCACCATCTTTTTTATTTTCAAAACCATGTATTAAAGAATTCATAACAAAATTTGTAATAACTTGTGAAAATGCTCCAGGATTTGAATTTATCATTAATTTTTTATCAATATCTACTATTACCGTATGTTTTGTTTTTTTAAGAACATTATTTAATGTCATTAAAACTTCTTCTACATATTCTTTTAAATCAAATATCCTATCTTCATCACTTGATTGATCTACTGCGACTTGTTTAAAACTTTTTACAAGATTTGCGCCTTTTTTTAAATTTATTGTAATTAAATTACTTGATTCTTCAACTTGATTTACAAAATCATTAAAATCATCTTCGGACATTTCATTTTTACCATACAGCTCTTTTAATTCTTTTGTTTCATCACACAAATGCGTAACATCAGTTAGAGCCATGCCAATTGGTGTATTGATTTCGTGAGCAACTCCTGCAACCATTTCTGCTAATGATGATAATTTTTCTGCTTGAACCAACTCTTCTTGTGTTTCTTTTAATTTATTATAATTTTCTTGTAATTCTTTTGTCCTATCATTAACTTTTTCTTCCAAATCCATATTCATTTTAACAACATTTTCTTGATTTTTATAAATATTATTTATCATAATATAAAATAATATAAATACCAAATATGCAATTGCTGCGATAATCCAAAGAAAATCTTTAGTTCTTTTTTTTATAAGCATAACACTTGATTCATAGTTTCCAGTTGGAATAGATATCCTAATCCCACCCCTTATATCACCAAGTTTATAGCCTTGTTGCCCATGACAAGAAAGACAAGAATATTTTATCTTCAACAATCCAATAAAATCAAATTTTTTTAAATTTTCTTCGGTCTCATAATAAATTTCTTTATTTTTATTATTTTCAAAATAGTCCAATCCTCTTTTTTCAAATGCATCTGGCTTATTTAAAGAATTTAATGTTTTTTTACTAGTTACTTTAAAATAATACTTGCTTTTATTTATCTGTCTTGTTAATTGCCATCTCTCCCAATCTGGGTTTATTGCTTTTTCTGCAACACTTTCTACTTTAGAGTTTTTACCTTCTACTACACCTGCATGTATAACACTCCAAGTTTTTTCATCTTTTAAGCTATCAAAGTGAGCCAAAGCATCTTGAAGAATTATCTCTTCTAAAAAATTTATCTGTTTTGTTTTTGCATCATTTAGAAGGTGCATTATTATCAAAGAAACACTTACAAGCGAAAGAAAAAATACTAAAATAATTAATTTCTTGTTTCTTTTAACATTTATGGTTTTTACTTTCATATTATAAATCTTTTATAGATTCTTGAATCTCATCAAGATTTTCAAAAAACAAATCAATTAATTTTGGCTCAAAATGCTTACCTTTTTCTTCTTTCAATAAAGCAAGTGCTTTTTCTAAAGGCCAAGCTTCTTTATAAACTCTTTTTTGAGTTAAAGCATCAAATACATCTGCAACAGCTGTAATTCTTCCAAATATATGAATTTCTTCAGCTTTTAAACCTCTTGGATAACCACTACCATCCCATTTCTCATGATGTTCATGTGCAACAATTGAAGCTACTTTGAGAATTTCCCTATTTGAAGCACTCAAAATTTCCCAACCTATCTCTGAATGCTTTTTCATCACAGCATATTCTTCTTCGGTTAGCTTTCCATTTTTTAATAAAATATCATCAGGAATTGCAATTTTACCTATATCATGCATAGGCGATGCCATTGTTAGATTTTTTATATCAGTATCATCAAGTCCAGATACTCTTGCTAGTATATTTGATATTTTAGTTACTCTTTTTACATGATTCGCTGTTTCTTTAGATCTAGTTTCTACAAGCTCACCAAGTTTTTCTATCATTTCTTTTTGTGTATCAATTACCTCATCATTTAAACATACATTCTCAAAAGCTACAGAAACATTATTTAAAAATATTTTTAAAAATTTCCTATCATGTTCATTTAATTTTCCATGTTCTTCCAAATATAGAAAAATACACTTATCATCTTTTGATTGAAAAAATCCAACAAATGCACCATCCTTTTCAATATTTTCCTTATTCACATAAGCCTCATCAAGTAGCCCAAGAGCTTTTGGAGTAATTATTTTATAATCATCCTTATCTTTAAATTTTCCAGCAGTTGCTAAAAGTTTAAACTTATTGCCATCTAAAGAAGCAAAAAAGGCATCACTACTTTTTATTTTTCTAAGATTTTCACTTAAATCAAGCAATGAAACAATTTGAGTCAATACACCCTCAACAAAAAGTATTAAAGAATTTAATTTAAATATTGATTTTGAAGCTCCAATGATTTTTTCAAGTCCAATTTTATTTTGCTCAATTACTGCCAAATCTTTATATGACCTTAAAGATGCAACCATTGTAGTAAATAATTTTAGTGATGTAAGTTCTGTCTTTTCTTTATAATCATTTATATCATAATTCAAAATAACATCTTTTTCTGGAGCAGTTCCAGGCTGTCCAGTACGAAGAACTATTCTTATAATTTTATTTCCAATTTCATCTCTAATTCTCTTAGCAACTATTAGTCCAGCATCATCTGTTTCCATAACAACATCAAGCAAAACAACAGCAATATCATTATCTTTTTTTAATAATTCAATAGCCTCTTCGCCACTATATGCACTAAGTATTTCTAGACCTTTATTTTCAAATGTAAACTTTCTGAGTACAGATTTTGTAGTATTATGAACACCAGGCTCATCATCAACTATAAGCATTCTCCACTTTTCTTCACTTAGTGATTCTTCTATTTTTTCTGTTTTTTTAGCAAAATTCATCATAATTAAAACTGCTCCCCATATGTAATAATATAGTAATTTATTTACAATGATAGCCTAAAAAAGTTTTGAAAAAGTTTTATTGTTTTTAAATCTTAAAAAATTGTGCTTTAGATTTAAATTTTAAAAAAAACTTACTGCAATAAAATAATATTAGTTGATTGTAATATTTTAAAAAATGTTGTGCTATAATAGTTGATTATGAATTATACAAGAATATTTTTTTATGTGTTTATTATTTTATTTTTAAATAGCTGTGGAGGCGGTGGAGGAAATAGCGGTGGAGGAAGTAGCGGCGGCGGAACTTCTTCAAGTATGATTACAGAAATATTTGAAGATTCTTTTGTAAGTGGTATTAAGTATAGTTACTATAAAACAAATGATGCAGACATAACAATAGGAAGCACTACTGCTTCTGGTAAATTCACATATAGCAGAGGAAAATCAGTAACATTTCAAATAGGAAATGCAATTATCGGAACATCTTCATCTTCTAGTTTGTCTGGGTATAAATTTCCGCAAGATTTAGCAGGAGTTTCTTTACAAGACACAAATAACTCAAAAGTTTTAAATATAGCGATATTACTACAATCACTTGATAAGGATTCAAACCCATCGAATGGTATTGATATAAATAGTAGTATAAAATCTTGTATAAATACAACACTACTATCAAATGAAAATATTCAAGATATGAACAACACAAGACTAACCAGTATAATCACAGGGTGTGGTGCTGTTGCAGTAGATTGGGAAACAGCGAGAAATCATTTGGACAATACGATGCAAAGTCACAATATCACACCATTGTTGAAAACAAAACCTATCATTACAAGCGTAACTCCACCATCAGATGATACCTACACAATGGGAGATGCTTTAAATATTACTTTAAATATTAATGAAATTGTAGATGTAAATACAACAAATGGAACACCATATTTAACATTAACCATAGGAAATATAGATAAAAATGCTACTTACATAAGTGGCTCTGGTACAAAAGCATTAAATTTTAAATATACTACTGAAAATAACTTAGAAGATACAAATGGTATAGCACTTAATTCTTTAGTTTTTTTAGATGGAGGAATTATTCAAGACATAAATGACAATAATATGACACTATCATTTACACCTCCAGATTTAACGGAAGTAAAGGTTGATAGTATAAACCCAACTATTACAGGAATTGTATTAACTGGTTCTCCTGCTACTAACGCCTCAAGTATAACTTTTAGAGCTACTTTTAGTGAAAGTGTTTTAGATATCAACACAAGTGATTTTAACACGACAGTAACTAATAGTGCCAATGGTATTATATCTGATGTAAGCACTACAAGTGGGAGTAGTGTTGATATTACAGTTTCTAGTATATCAGGAGATGGTACTTTAAAAGTAAATTTAGTTAGTTCTCATGGATTAACAGATAATGCCGGAAATAATTTGGCTGGTAGTTTTGATGGAAATGATACACATACTTTGGATTTGGTAGCACCTGCAATAAATAGCATTACTATCCCAACAGGAACATATACAGAAAATCAAGATATAAATTTTACATTAGATATTAATGAAAGTGTAAATGTTACAGGAGTACCTAGACTTCAACTAGATATAAATGGTACAAAATATGCTATATACCAAAGTGGTACAGGTTCTGCTACATTATTATTTCAATATACTGTGCCTGCTAATGTTGAAGATTATAGTATATCTTCAACATCAAATACTTTAGATTTAAACGGTGGTAGTATTCAAGATACCGCTACAAATGATTTAAACACAACTTTAAATAATTTTGGTTCCCTAGGTAGTGTAAATGCCGATAGCAAACCGCCAAACCTTACAAGTAATGATACTATTCCATCTATTTGTGAAAATGATCCAAATTTAAATTTTGCAGATATTACGGCAACAGATGGTAGCTCAATTACATACATATTAAACGACGATTTAAATGGTTCTCTTTTTAAGCTTAACGGTCAAACTTTAACATTAAAAAATCCTCTCAATTTTGAAGATGGAAGTATATATAATGTAAATATTACTTTAAGAGACAATGTAAACAATGATGTAAATAAAACTATTGAGTTAACTATTTTAGATAAAGATGATGAAAGTAATTTATATCTTAAATATGTAGTTTATGATAATAATTTAACTGAAAATAATACTAGTGATGATACTGCATATATTTATTTTAGTAAAAAAATTGTAACAGATGATTTAAATACTGCTGATACAGGACAAGACTATAACATATCAAATGCAGGTAACTTAGATGGCGTACAATCAAGTCATAATATGGATTTATTTTTTAGTCAAAAAGTATATGATATTAGAAATATTGGAGGAAGAATAGCCTTTGATGTTAATGGAACTGCTACGGATACAAATCTTTCAATTGCATTTGAACAGATTAGGGACTGGGATGATAACCATGATGAATGCAAGCTGTATCCAACCGATTATAATCAAACTGTTGCTACTAAGATTGAGTATGTTTTGAAGACAGAGCAAAATGATGGCGGATATGAAAATGATGGAAATAAAAATACAAATTTATTTGAAGATAAAAAATATTCTAGCGGTGTAACGCGTAACTATTCTAGAAATGATGTAAATGGAACAGTTACTGACCACATTACACAATTAATGTGGGAAGATGATACAAATACTACAAAAGACTTTAATGATGCTATAACATATTGTAATGATTTAAATTTAAGTAGCTATTCTAATTGGAGACTGACATCAATTAAAGAATTATCTACATTAATTAGTTATAACAGGCTTGATTCTAATTGGATTAGTGATACTTTTAAAAATCATAAAAATAAAAAATATTGGTCATCTACAAGCAATGATGCCTCCCCAAGTAATGGTTGGTATATAAATTTTGATAATAATACTAGTGATTCCGGCGGAGAAATTACGCATATTATAAAAAGTGAATTTATAAGTGTGAGGTGTATTAGAAATGTTAAATAAAAAAATATTCATATTATTGTTTTTAAATATTATTGTAATTGCAGATTTTATTAGGAATGACATAGGCATAGTTGCCGATACAAATACTGGATTAATATGGCAAGATAATAACACCGATTCTTTATCAAGTTGGGAAAGTGCTGTAACAGAGTTTGGCAAATGTGAAATACTCACATTATCTGGACTCAAATGGAGATTACCAAATATTAATGAATTAAAAACATTAATTAACTATAATACATCAGCGCCAGCAACATACAATGTATTTATAAATACATCTCTAAATCATTACATGTCTTCTACAACATATATGCCAGATACAAGTAAAGTTTGGTATGTACAATTTAGCACAGGTGAAGTTTTATACAAAGAAAAAGTCGGGGAAGGACCATATTACTACAAATGTGTTTCTAATAGATAATATTAGGAAAAAAATTTTTTAATATTTTTACTACTATCTAACTCTTTTTTTATCTTAAAACGATAATCTTTTAAAAAATTAATATTTTTATAAAACAATTCTGATAGTTTTTTAAAATCATTTAATTTTAAATCAAAATTTTTAGAAATATCTTCTATTAAATATTTTTCAGACCATCTTTTTAAAGATGGTGCCTTTTGATTATCATCTAAAGAATCAATATAAATTAATTCTTCTAATGCTTTTAAAGACCTGTTTCGTCTTTCCATGCTTCTATAAGTCCCTGAACTACTTTTGTAACTTGTGCTATAGCATTAAGATTATCATCAATACCAGCACTAAATAAAGTTTCTATTTGATATAAATATAAACCATCAAGATAATAAGCTATATCACCACCATCAAAATCAAGTATATTTCTCATTTCATCAAAAATTGCAATTGATTTATTTATATACTCAAATTTTTCTTCTATATTCCCCTCTTCTATTGCATTTTTTACAAATGAAAGATATTTTAATAATCCCTCATAAAGCTTAAGTATCAGCATATACGGATCATCCGTCACTGCTGCTTGCTGATTATATACATCTAAACCCATTTTTATATATCCCTTTCTTGTATTTTGTTCTAGCTAGACACTTGCGATTGTGCAATTGTCATTTTTAAACTACTAAATTGAGCTTCCATAGATGCTATCAAGGTACCGTAAGCAGCAAATTGCTCAGCCATAAGCTCGTATTTTTCATCTAATGCTTCAATTTCTTTTTCCAAATCCTCATCTAAAGCTGTTTTTCTAGATGTCATATTGTCATCATAATTTGACAACAATCCTTCAAAACCATCAAGTGAATCAGTATATGTATTTAATAGTGTTGCGAATCCTTTGTTTTCTGGTGTACCTACAAATAGTGACTTTAAATTTTCCAAATCATTAGTAACTGCTGTGTTAAATATTGTTTCATTTATTGATAAATAACCAGATGTATCTAAACCAAATCCAAAATTAAACAAATTTAAATCAGAACCAGAACCATAACTATTAAATAGAATATCTTTTATGCTTGATTTTATAAGTCTAAGTGTTGACTTATCTTGAAGCGAAGAATCTGTAGCATTTAACTCTGCATCAACCAAAGTTATAAATTCATTATATTTTTCTACCATTGCATTAGTACTAGTTGAAATACCACTCGTATCATTTGTAATCGTTATACTAGAATCTCCAAGAGAATTTGCAGTTATTTTTAAACTTCCTTGAGTTGTGATACTATTTGATGATACATCATAAGATACGCCATCGATTGTAGCATTTAGATTTTGCGCTTGAACTATTGCACTAGTAAAACCTAAGTCTACACCTGTTTGCGTAGCCTCAACATCAGCACCATCTGCTCTTGTAATTGTAAGCTTACTATTAACTATTGAAGCATTAAAGTCTGCATGAATATTAATCTCATCAGCCAACATTTCATAACTCTTATCTTTAGTTGTAAAATCTACACCATTTAAAGTTATTTTATCTCCAACATCATCCCCACCTACAATTTGACTAGTAGTTGATGAAATAATAGAAGATTTAATTTCACTATTTATTCCTATATTGACTCCGGTCTGCGTTATAGTCAAAGTATTATCTGTCCCACTATCAGCACTTTTAATCACAAGCCTATAGCTACTATCACCAACTCGTTCAACAGAAGCATTAAGATTGACATTATTATTTATATCTGTTGCTAAATCTTCATAAGTTTTACCTTCTGTTGAAAAATCATAGTCAGTACCACCAATAGTTATAGTGATTTTATCGCCACTATCATTACCACCATCAACTTGCACCTCTTTATCAGAAAAAGTACTTGTCTGATATACATCTTTTTGAGCAAGTTGAGTTATACTAACTTCTGTAGTACCCTCGACCAAAGCACTCACATCATCAACATCATAATTTACTGCCGTACCAGTTGTAGAAGCACTTTTTTGCTCAAAAACATTTGTTGTATTGTCTAATGATAACGATTTAAAACTAGCAATTAGCTCTAAGTTCATCGCTTTAATTTCTAGCATTTTTTCAGACTCTGTTGTCCAAGTTTCTATTTTTGTTTCTATAGGAGCAACTGTTGCTTTTCGCTCAGCCGCTTTTAGCTTATCTATTACTTCTTGATTAAGTGAAGCCGATCCTCCACCTGCAATTCCTAATACACCTTCAGCCATAATACACCTCCTACCTTGTCATTCCAAGTATGGTTGCTAACATCTCATCTATCATTGTTATCAACTTTGCATTTGCTTCATAAGCAGCCTGATACTTTATAAGATTCATCATCTCTTCATCTTTATCTACTTTTACCATTTTATCATAATTTAATTGTAAAGATTGTGTTACTGAATCTTGAGTATCTTTTTGAAAATCAATATTTTCTTTATCATCTGAAACTCTTACTCTTAAAGTTTGATTATATTTTGAAAAAGAAGTCAAATTTCCACCTGTGCCATCTATATCAATATCTGTCTTCCACTGCAATGTTGCCAAATAATCCAAATTACTCTGATCTAAACCAGCAACAATACCGTCGTTGAAAACCAATGTGTCCACACTACTTCCAGAAAACAATCCAACATCAACTCTATTAGCATTATTGGCATGCACATCCACAGCTTTCACGCCATATACATAAGTTCCATCATTGTTGTCTATATATGATGAAGACATATCAGATAAAGCAGCAGCTAATTGATCTAATTTTTCTTTATATACAGCAAAATTATTATCTATAGAAGCTGTATTTAGACTATCAAGCATTGGTTTTAGTTTGCCAGATTTCAAAGTAAGCTCTTTATCAAATATCTCAATATGAATATCATCAACACCATCAACACTTGAATTTGTATTTTTATTAACCTCAACTATAGCTGTTGTTGCATTTGTATCTTCTACTATAATTCTTCCAGAAAATTGTCCTTTATCGCCATCTATTTTAGATTCTATTACTAAGTAATGATCCGTAGTTGTCGGTGTCATTTCTACTTTGTTTCCACTATCATCAAGAGTATATTGACCATTGTGTGCTGTTACTTTATCGGAAATATCAGAACTATTATTTATTTTATAAACTAATGCCTGAATTACATTACTGCTATTTACTGCACCAAATCCAGTAATATTTTCTCCATGCGTAACAGAAATTGAATTCGTATTATCTACTTTATATGTTACTTTATCGCCAGCATCTACCCAAGTTGCTTCAACCAAATTACTTACACCTACATTATCTGCGTATATGTCTTTTTGAGGAATATAATCTGTTACAACATTTAATGAGTGAATATTATTTTCAAACCTAACAGCTGTTGTACCACTTATTTTTAATTCGTAATTATCTGTTCTATTTATATCAATATCTATATATTTAGCAAGTTCTTGTTCTAGCTGATCTCTCTTATCTAATAAATCATTAGATTTTACAGAAGCAATTGAAAGCTGATAATTAACATTACCAATGTCATGCAAAAGTGAATTTAACTCTGTAATATTATCTGTTACAGAATTTTTAGAAATAACTTCTCTATCTTCAATAGATGAATATAAAGTTTTTAAGTCATCAACTATAATTGTCCCAGCATTTCGTAGATTATTTTTATAAATCTCATTGCTCGGACTTGATCTTAAATCTTCAATTGATTGAAAATATCTATCCAAGTCAGCCGAAAAGCCACTATCTTCTGTTTCATAAAAAATCGATTCTATATCAGAAAGCATTGTTGATAGCTCATCGTATTGTGACTGCTTACTCATTTGCGTTGTTAAGTTATCATACATATACACATTTGTAACTCGTTCCGTATCACCTACAAGAACACCTCGACCAGTAAGTCTTGCATCCACATGCGAAGCTTCCGAAACGCCAACAACTCTTTTTTTATACCCAGGAGTATTTTCATTTGCTATGTTATTCATCACATTTGAAACTTGCTCTTTAGCTGCTAATAATCCTGATGCTGCTACATTAATCGTATTTAACACTAAAAACTCCTTTTATTATTATACATTTTACTACTACAATTCTTAAAATTAGATTAAAATGGCCAAATTGTTTCTAAGGCTTTTGTTCCCCAAGACTTACGCAATCCACTTTCTTCTTCACCTTCTTTTTCATATAAAATTTTTAAATTTGCTAATTGATGAGAATATACAGTATTCTCAGGCGTTATATCATAAGGACGAATTACTCCACTTATAGCTATAAGTTGTTTTTGTCCATCTATTAACATCTCTTTTGAGCCTTTTACAAAATAATTTCCATTTTGATATGTTTGTTCAATAATAACTGAGATTGTAGTGGTAAATTTTTCATCTACTTTTGAAGTACTAGAACCTGCAAATTTATTTGCTGTAGTTGCTCCAAAACCAATTCCAAAAGTTTTATTAAAATTACCTATATTTTTCTGTGCACCATGTGACGGAGTAATACCCGTCATTGGAGTTATCACGCCACCACCTAAAGATGTTGTTGTGTCTTTTGTTATATCTCTCGAGCCTTTAGAATCATTTTTAAGTGTTTCTTGAACTATGACTTGAAGTATGTCTCCAATTTGTAAGTCTTTTTTATCCGCAAACAAAGATGCCCCTTGTCTTGAATAAAGCGACCCTTTCTTTTTCTTTACAACTACTGCTTTTTTTGGTACTTGTATTTTTGATTTTGTATCCATATTAATATTAATTGAAGGCTGGGAACATCCTATAAATAAACTTATAAAAATTAATATTAAAATATTATACTTCATACTTACTCTCAACTATAAATTTCAAATCAATTGCAATTTTAATATCTGCAACAGTCTGTTTCATCATTGCCCTAACCCCATACCGAACCAACAAAGGCTCTATATCTGTATCATAATCACATACAATAAATAATTTTTTTTCAAAAATTCCTATTTTTCTAATATTTTCTTGTCCAAGTAAATTTACTGCCATTTCTGCTTCTTTGTAAATTAATTTTTCTAATTTTTTGGCTAATTTTAATTTCTTATTTTCATTTTTTATATCAAGTTTTTTAACAAGATTTTTATTTTGTGTTTGAAATTTATTACTCATATGCGCATAGTAAGCGAAAAACATAGCAATAAGACCAACCATACTAAGTACTTTTATGGCTATTTTTTTATAATTTTTACCTTTAACTACTAAAATCATATACTAATAAAATCCTTTTTATTTAATAACAAAAGATGTAAAAAATAATCTTTTTACATTATTGCGTTTTATATCTTCATTTGATGCCGTTGCTTCGTTCACAATAGCATTTATCTCTTTCAACATTTCTTCTTTTAACAATGCCTTTCCTCCAACTGTCAAAAGTTCTTCGCTTGATCTTGAACTAATTTGTGCAATTACAGCATCTATTATTTCAGCATTATTTGCTTCCACTATAGCTTCTATCGTCACTTCTGAACTTTTTATAGCAAAAGATAATTTCATAAGCTTTTCTCTACCTTTTGCATTTGTAATATTTAAAACAAGATCTTCTATTTTTGCTATAAAAGTTTGGTTTTCTGAAGATTTTTCTTCTGTTTTTTCATCTTTTGCGGTATCGTTAGCAGATGTCACTTGAGCATTTGCATCTTTTGTATAAACAAAATAACCTATAGCACCAACAGCACCAATAAGCAGAACTATCAAAGCTATCAAAACTATCATTAAGGTATTTTTGCCACCTTGTTTTTTTTCAGTTGCTTCTTCTTTTTTTACTTCTTCATCGGCCATTATTTCGTCCCTTTCTTTTCATATTCATAATCTTTCATCTTTGTCATCAAAATTGTTTTTGTCGGTACATCGAATTTTTTTAAAAGCACCAAAACTCTTTTTTGTTTTAATCTTATCATAATATCAAATACTTCATTAATTTTACCATCTGAAACCATTTTATTAAAAATATCAAGTACCACTTTTACTTTCATTTTATCATACATAACTATTGCTCTGCTTTTTATAACTCTATTTATTTCATCTAAAATTTTTTGATTTTCAAGTTTAACTTTTTCTATAGTTTTTTTATCTGCCTCAATATTACTTAAAATATTTTCTAATTCTTTTTTTTGTTTTTTATATTGATTTTCTTTTTTATTATAAAATTCATCTAATTCTTGTTTTACTAGCTCAAGCTCTTGCTTTTCTTTATAAAATTCGCCCTCTTCCATAACAGAAGCATTAAGTGATGAAAAATGAAAAATGAAAAGCGAAAAACAAATTATAATTATTTTCATTTTAGCTTACTTTCCATTTTGCTTGTATATATTCAGCTGCTGCCTCTTCTTCAGCTTTTATAGTTTTTTTAAATTTCTCTTTTGCCTGCTTTTCTTTTATATATTTAAATTGTTCTGTTTCTTTATTTAATTCTATTAAAATCTTATTGTGCTTTTCGACCTCGTTTAGAAGTTGCGATTTTCTTTGATTTAATTTAACTATATGATTTTTCATAGTATTTTTATGAATTGCTAAAATTTTAAAATCATTTATTGCCCCTATTGCCTGAACTGTCGCAGTTGAAATACTTTTATGTGTATTTTCTACCTCTTCATCAATAGATGCAATACTGGATAACAATTGTTGCTTTTGAAGAATTTGCTGATTGGTTTGTAATCTTTTAAGATTATATAATTTATTTATCATTTACTGCCTACCAAAAGTTAGGATAATATCCCAAAGTTCTAAAGTATATGCTTCTACATTATCTCCTATCCACGGCAATGAAATCACTATAAATATCGATACAATTATAACTTTTGGTACAAAAGATAATGAAGCATCACTAATCTGCGTAACCGCTTGAAATACACTTATTAATACACCTATTACCATACTAACAATAAGTGATGGCAATCCTAATAGTAAAATGATTTTTACAGTATTTTGCGATATATACATTAAATCCATATTAACTCTTAACTTTTATAGAAATCTCCAGCGTTTTATTATCCATAAGTTGCTCTAGCAATGTAGTAATATTACTCATATTTAAAGAATCGACCTCTATCGTATGATTTTGTTTTATTTCATCTTTTGATTCTGCTGATGATACTTTTATTGTACTGCCATCAGAGGTAACATCTATTCCATCCATCCCAGACAATGCATCTACAATATCTTCTTCACTTATTTCATCTAATTGCGTTAATTCTGCCATAATATCCCCTGCTTTATTTTTTTTGATTAGCTCATCGTTTTTTTCATCTATCTTTTCAATATCAATTGTATCGTTTGTCTTATTTTTAAAATCATTTTGCTCTAATTCCAATGCTTTAATTTTCATAATTATATGTTTTGAAATATCTGAAATATCATCAACACAAACATCACCAACACCATATTCTTCTAAAAATTCTTTTTCAATACCATCTTCTGGTTTTAAAAATTTTATTGTTTTATTGAAAAAATTTTTTGTTATTATTTTCTCATGGTCTATAAGAAACATATCTCTAGGATTTGACAAAACAGCTTCTTTTAATATTGCTGGCGAATTAATATTAATAATTTCACCAATACCATCAAGTCTATGCTCAATGCTATCCTTTTTTAAAATTTTAGAAATCTTCTTTTTAAAAGATTTATTGCCATAAATATAAATGTTCAAAAAAAACCTTCAATTAATTTTCACTTATTATACCACTTTTTATGAAATTTTAGATAAAATAGCAGATATTAATAATTTTTAGGAAATCTATATTTGAAAAAAGTTTTATTGTTTTGTATTTTTTTAAATGTTATTTATGGTCAAACAATTAAAGACATCTCAAATATTGTTGGGATTAGAGACAATCAGCTTCTTGGTTATGGCTTAGTTGTTGGTCTTTCTGGCACTGGCGATAAAAGTAAATTTACAATGCAATCATTACAAAATCTACTAAGAAACTCTTACATAAAAATTCCAGCAACTTCAATTAAATCAAAAAATGTAGCAACTGTTATGGTAACAGCTATTTTGCCACCATTTTCAAGACAAGGCGATAAAATAAAAATAGAAGTATCATCAATTGGAGATGCAAAATCAATAGATAAAGGAAAATTACTTTTAACTCAGTTAAAAGGAATTGATGGTCAAGTTTATGCGATAGGACAAGGCACTGTCGTAGGAAGCACAGATAATCCAACTACTGGATATATTTATGATGGAGCCAATATTGAAAATGAGATTGACTTTTCTTTAAAAGATGAACAAGATATAACAATAAGCTTATTAAAACAAAATGCACAAAATGCTAGCATGATAGAGAAAAAAATAAATAAAAAATTTAATAAAAGTATAGCACAAGCAATTGACACAAGAACCATCGAAGTTCTTAAACCTACAAACATATCTATGATTACTTTTATAGCAACAATTCAAAATATAAAAATAAATTCAAACTTTAAAAAGAAAATTATTATAGATATAGCAAAAGGAATGGTTGTCGCAGGCGCTGATATTATTGTAAAACCAGTAACCGTATCTAGAGAAAACTTTACTCTAAGAATAAAAAATACGAATTTATCTAACGAAGATTGGAAAAATCCAGTATCAAATCAAGGTATGGATATAGGAGATGATGCCAAAATTGGAAACAAACCAGTACAAATAAATTTAAATAATGCTTTGATAAATACAAAATCCTTGCCAACCATATCTGATTTAATGCGAGCTATGAAACTTATGAAACTAAATATTCAAGATATTATAGAAACTATTGAGCTTCTTAAAAACCTTGGCGCAATAGATGCCGAAATTGAGATAATGAGATAATATGGCAGAATTTTTAAGTCAAGATGAAATTGATGCACTTTTAGACATAGCAGAAGATGGAGAAGATCTTGATGCAGCGGAGGAAGATTCAACTTCCATAGCTAAAGAAAAAAGCTATACGATTTATGATTTTAAAAAACCAAATAGAATTTCAGCAGACCAAATGAAAGCATTTAATGCTTTACATGACAAGATGCTTCGTACAACAATCACTGATCTTTCTGCAATGCTTAGAAAAATAGTAGATATTAAAATATACAGTATAGAGCAGATGACCTACGGAGAATTTATACTTTCAATCCCTCAAGTTACAAGTCTAAACACACTTTCGCTAAAACCACTAGAAGGAAGAATGGTAATAGAATGCAACCCTGGCATTAGTCATAAAATAATCGCAGAACTTCTTGGCAACGGAGGAAGTACCCTTAGCAATACGGAAAGAGAATTAACAGAAATAGAAATAAATGTATTTGAACATTTTTATCAACTAATTGTAAATCATATGAAAATAGCATGGGAAGATGTATCTACAATAAATTATAAAATAGAAACTAGAGAAACAAATGCAAATGCTATCCAAATTATTTCTGATCATGAAATTATCTTATTGGTTGTACTTGAGATTACAATAGAAGACGAAAGTGGATTTTTATCAATATGCTATCCTATTACATATATTGAACCATTGCTAGATAAAATTGTTGAAAAAATATTTGCTGAAGGTAGAAATAAAAAAATAAGTAAGAAAAAAGACATCAATGCCTTAATATCTGGTGCAAAAATGAAAATTGAAACAATGATGGCAGAAACGGATTTAACAATACAGCAACTCTTAAGTTTAAAAAAAGGCGATACTATAGTGTTTAGCAAAAATGCCATAAGTGCCTCTTCAAAAATTTATGTAAACAACAAAGAAAAATTTGCTGGCATTTCAGGAGCATCAAACAACAGAAAAGCAGTACAAATAAGAAATAATATTGACCATGAAAAACTAGAAACATTGACAGAATTAAAAACACTAAGAGAAAACAGAGAAACAACACAAAAAGAAGCAACTGAAGCAATAGCTAGATTGCTTAACACAAAAGAAGAGTTTACGAAATGATTCTATCTTGAACGAAATAGTTATTAAAAATAGAAAAATTGGCACAAATCATCTTCCTTTAGTAATAGTTGAAATTGGAATAAATCACGAAGGTAGCTTGCAAACTGCTTTTGAAATGGTAAATGCAGCAAAAAAAAATGGTGCAGAAATCATTAAACATCAAACGCACATAGTTGAAGACGAAATGAGTAAAGAGGCTAAAAAAGTAATTCCCGGTAATGCAAATGTATCTATTTATGAAATTATGAAAAGATGTTCTTTGAGTGAGAAAGAAGAGATAAAACTAAAGAAATATGTGGAATCAAAAGGTATGATATTTATAAGCACACCATTTTCCCGAGCAGCGGCCAATAGACTTGAAAGAATGGGAGTAAGTGCATACAAAATTGGTTCTGGTGAATGCAATAATTATCCTTTAATTGAACATATTGCATCTTTTGGTAAACCTATGATTGTAAGTACTGGTATGAATGATATCAAATCTATCAAAAAAACAGTTGCTATACTTGAAAAATATAATATTCAATATGCACTACTACATACTACAAATCTTTATCCTACTCCATCACATTTGGTAAGATTAGGTGCTATGAAAGAGTTACAAAAAGAATTTCCAAATGCTGTAATTGGATTATCCGACCACACCACTTCAAACTTGGCATGTTTTGGTGCTATAGCATTGGGTGCTTCAATATTAGAAAGACATTTTACCGATAGTATGGATAGAAGTGGTCCAGATATTATAAATTCAATGGATCCAATAGCTTTGAAAGAATTGATACAAGGAAGCAAAGAGATAGCCAAAATGAGGGGCGGTAAAAAAGAAGCTGCAAAAGAGGAGCAAATAACTATAGATTTTGCATTTGCTACCATTGTAACGATAAAACCTGTTCAAAAAGGTGAAAAATTTACAAAAGAAAATATTTGGGTAAAACGACCAGGCACTGGAGAACTAAAAGCAGATAAGTACAATGATATTTTAGGCAAAGTGGCTACTAACACTATTGGCAATGATACTCATTTAAAGCTAAGCGACATACAAAAGATTTATGGCAATGAATAGTATTAATTTTATTCAAAAATCATACAAAATAAAGCAAAATATTATTATTTATGATGGATTTATATTGTGAAAAAAATAGTGTTTTTAACAGGCACTCGCGCTGATTTTGGAAAAATAAAGTCACTAATTAAAATCGCACAGAATAGTAATTTATTTGATATATATATATTTGTCACAGGAATGCATATGATTGATAAATATGGCAAAACTATCAATGAAATTTACAAAAGCAACTTTGACAATATATATCCATTTATAAATCATGATGACATTGAACATATGGATAGAAATTTAGCTAAAACAATAGATGGTTTTTCACATTATATTGGAGAAATTAATCCTGATTTAATTATAGTGCATGGGGATAGAATAGAAGCAATGGCTGGTGCAATTGTAGGTAGCTTAAATAATATTCTAGTTGCTCATATTGAAGGAGGAGAAATATCTGGGACAATTGACGAACTTATTAGACACTCTATTTCAAAATTATCTCATATACATTTAGTATCAAATAAAGAAGCCAAAAATAGATTAATTCAAATGGGAGAGAAAAATACTTCAATTTTCACAATAGGCTCTCCTGATTTAGATATTATGAACTCTAAAGACTTACCTTCCTTAGAATTTGTAAAAAAATATTATGATATAAATTTTAATGATTATTCAATACTAATGTTTCATCCTGTCACAACAGAAATAAATGATATAAAAAATCAAACCAAAGAATTAGTTGGGTCTATTTTAAAAAGCGGCAAACAATATATTGTTATTTATCCAAATAATGACTTGGGGTCAAATTATATATTAGATGAATATCAAAAACTTAACAACAATCCAAATATTAAGATTTTTCCATCATTAAGATTTGAGTATTTTTTAATTTTATTAAAAAATACTCAGTTTGTAATTGGAAATTCAAGCACAGGTCTTCGCGAAGCTCCTTATTATAATATTCCAACTATAAATATAGGTAGCCGACAACATAATAGGGCAATATCTAGAAATATTATAAACTGCGAATGTGTGCAAGATGAAATTTTAAAAGCTATTAATAAGGCATCAAACTTAAATCTAAGCTCAAAAGATATTAATTTTGGTGATGGAAAAAGTGATAAATTATTTTTAAAGTTATTAAAAACAACTGACATATGGAACACTCCTCAGCAAAAACAATTTCAAGATATTAAAAATGGATAATTTAAAAATACTATCTATTATTCCCGCAAGAAGCGGATCAAAAGGACTAATAAATAAAAATATATTACCACTACTAAATAAACCGCTTATATCTTGGACTATTGAAGCTAGTTTGCAATCTAAATACATATCATACACCATAGTAAACTCTGATAGTAAAGCCATATTAGATATAGCAAAAAAATACAACTCAAACACTTTAATGCGTCCAAATAATCTTGCACTAGATAATACCCCAAGTGAATTTGTTGTGCAACATACAATTAGTGAACTACGGAAACAAAATTTAGAATTTGATTTCATTATCTTATTGCAACCAACATCGCCTTTAAGAAATAACGATGATATTGATAATGCATTTAAATTATTGCTTAAATCAAGTGCATCATCACTAATAAGCGTATATAAAACTGACAATAAGATATTAAAAGCATTTATTGAAAATGAATATGGCTATATAAAAGGCATATCAAACAACAAATATCCTTTCACCACAAGACAAAAGTTACCAAAAACATATATGAGTAATGGTGCTATATATATTGTTAAAGTTAGTGAGTTTTTAAAAAATAATTCATTATTTACTAATAATTCCATAAAATACACTATGAACGAAGAAAAAAGCTTAGATATTGATACTCAAAATGATTTGGATATGGCTCAAAATTATTTATATAAAATTTCTTCTTTAGCCAACTTATAACTTTTGATTGTTCCTATATCCCTATGATAAAGGTCATTTAAAAAAGTATTTATTTTGCCCATAAAAAATGGCAATACATCAACACTAAAATCTATATCTTTTTTATTTAATTTTTCCATAAACTGTATAACAGAAGGCTCACAAATATAAACTGCTCCATTAGCAAGATTTGAAGGTGGGTTTTTCACTTTTTCATGAAATCTTTGTACTATATTTTTATTATCAAGTTCCACTATTCCACAACTACTTGGATTGTCACTTTTAAAAAGCATCATTGTAATTTCGCAATCTTTTGGTCTATTTTGATGACATTGAATAAAAGCATTAAAATCACAAAATGATAAATTATCAGCATGCACAAGCATAAAAGTTTCATCATCAAAAAAGTCTTTATTGGCCAAAATAGTACCGCCTGTATTTAGTAGCTTATCTTCATATACCAAAGCAATCATATCTTTATATTTACTTTTATTTACAAACTCTTCAACTTGCTCTGATAAATATGAAGTGTTGATTAAGAATTCACTAACACCAACTTTAAATAAATTTTCAAGCCAATATTCTAAAAGCGGTTTTTCATTTATAGGAACTAAACATTTTGGAATTGTGTTGGTAATAGGTCTTAGCCTTGTGCCTAACCCTGCAGCTAAAAGTAGTGCTTTCATCTATCTAATTCTTTTAAAATCTCTTTTTTTGTAATTGGCATATTTCCCACCCTACTTATTTGAATAGCAGAAGCCAGAGAACCTAAATATGCACTTTGCCAAACACTAGCTCCCACACTTAAAGCCATAGAACTACAAGTAAGCAATGAATCGCCAGCACCGCTTACATCTTTTATAATATTTCCCAAAGCATTAATATTGTCTGTTAACAATTCATCTTTAGAACTATTATATATCATCATACCCTCAGCACCTAAAGTTGTAAAAATATATTTAGATTTTGTCTTGCCTACCAATTCATCAGACAACACAACAAGTCCAGATTCAAAATCATTTAATGACAATCTTATTTCTCGCTCAGTTGGGGTTACCAATGTCATATCTTTAAATTTTGATATATCTCCAACTTGTGATGAACTTTGAGAATCTGCTGTCATAAATATATTATTTTTAAGTCCTAATTTTATAATACTATCAATAAGTGTATTTGTCAAAACTCCATAGCTAAAATCAGAAAATATTATTAAATCTATATCTTGAATATTTTGTTTTATATTATCTAAAATTTTATTTTCTATATCTTTATTTATGCCATGTTGTTTTAGATGATTTACCCTAAGCAAAGTTTTTGTGTTTGCTCTAAATCGTTGTTTTAAAGTTGTTGGTCTTGTGCTATCTTCATATAACAAAACATCTATATCTAATTTTTTTAAACCATCTTGCACAAATTCTTTATTTTCATCACTACCTGCTACTGATATAAATTTTACATGGCTCCCGAGTGTTTTGGCATGACTAGCAACTATTGCGGCACCACCTATAAATTTATCGTTCAAAAGTGGACTTACTACAATAGTTGGGTCTTCTTGACTCATTCCCAAAGGTTCACAAGTGACATATTCATCAACTATTGTATCACCTATCACCAGAACTTTTAAATTTTTAAACTTTTCTATAATATTTTGCAAACTATCAAAAGAAAAATTATGTCTTTGAATATATTGATTATTATGATTAACATTATAATTTACACTTAAAAATTCTTGTCGCAAAAGGTCAAGTGAAGAAAATCCAATTTCACCAGAACTAAATAAAAGTTTACCTCCATAACTATTAATAATTTCTAATTCAGGATTGTCCTTATCTTCATGTTCTTTACCTTTAACAACTATGATTGGCTTATTTTTTATAATATATTCTATTGGTGTTTCATTCAGAATAAAAGCTTCATCAACATAGCTTGTAGCTTGTATTGATTCTAATCTTATATCTTCACTTATACCTTTATTGCTAACCTTATCACCGTTAATTCCAACTATTAAATAGTCACCGCTCTCTTTTGCAAACTTTAAAAGCCTTAAATGCCCTGGATGAAGAATATTGAAGTCACCATATACAAATACTTTTTTCATTATAAATTCTCCAACCAATATTTCATAAATGGATCAATAAGATAATATTTATCATTTTTCTTATCGCAAATATCTTTTTTAATCAAAGCTTCCAAAGTACTCTTTAAAGTTGTTGCACTTAATCCTGATTGATTTAAGTTATCATTGCTATATAGACTTTTTCCATCACAAGTTATGATATATTTTAAACTATTTTTTTGATTTGGTGTTAATTGTGTCCATATCAAACTATATAAATCATATTCTCTTTCTATTATAAGTCTCAAAGATTTTACAACGATATCATCATTTACTAATTTTAATGTACTATCCCAAACAACAGACATAATTTGTTGCATATAATATGGAAAGCCATTGGTTATATTGTATATTTGCTCTATATATTTTATATCTATATTTTTATTTGTATTGTCAAATTTTAATTTTATAAAAGCAGTCCAATCTTCTAGCAATATTTCATTAATATTAAAATACTTAACTGATTTATAAAATGCTCTTGATTTGTCATTAAATATCTGTGTTAAAATAGATTTTTTACTACCGCTAAATATATATGATACTTCTCTCGAATGAGTTTGAATGACACTTCTTAACTTCTTTTCAAATTCTAATTGCTCTATCTCTTGAAATTCATCAAATATAACTACAGCTTTTTTGTTGAATTTTTTAGCATATATAAATGGTAAATTTAATACATCTTCTAAAGTTTGTGTTTGTTCTTTCTTAGATATGGATAAGCTATAAGAAACTTCACCAACTGAATCAAAAGTCATATTTATATTTGGTCTTATTTTTAAAATTGTTTTAAAAAGTTCTATTACTTTAGATGATCTTGTTTCAAAACTATTAACCATCAAGTTAAAATATTTCTGAATAAATTCATCAATATTTGATATACTGAACAAATCAACATATATGATTTTATACTCATCGTCACTTTGCAAATCTTGTTTTAACTTCTTTAAAAGTGATGTTTTGCCAAATCTTCTAGGAGCATATAACAAAAGATTTTGACCACTTGCGACATCATTTTTTAGCTCTTGTATTTCCACAACTCTATTGCAAAAATCATCACCATAAACTTCATTACCAAAATAAAATGGATTTATAATGTTGCTCATTTTACGCCTTTTATATTATAGTATTTAGTATTATACCAGTTAGTATAATAGATGTCAATATAAATCTTATATAAAATTTAGATGTTGAGGCTTTTCTCCAATTGGAGCTTTTAAATCATGCTGATCTTTTTTATAAGCATCCAATACCTCATTTGTTTTATCTTGAAGACATAAAGTTTCACACATAGTACACGCATCAAATTTAGGAGATGCTAGAAAATTCATAACTTCCCAATATCTATCGCTTTTTATAATATCTTTAAATCTTACACCTTTATATGTAATATTTCCTATGTGATATTGTTTATACTTTTCATTAAAAAAACTTCCACAAGGTGCTATTAATCCAGTTCCACTCATTTGCAAATGAAAAGGTGTGCCATAACATCTATTATAGTTTCGCACTCCTTTTGATGTTATCTTTGACCATTTTGCTTTTACTAAATATCCATCATCACTATAACTCTCTGCTTCTTCTAAAAGTGCATATAATTTTTCATATTCTTTATAATCAACACCTAAAGAGCCGTCTTCATCATCGCTACAATGCTTAATAACTAAATAATCTGGTCTTAATTCTTTTCCAAGTTTAGCAAGAGGAATAATTTGATCGCCATATTTTGGCATAAGCACCATTTGCATACCTATTGTTACATCAAGACTTAACTCTTTTTTTACTCTCATTGCTGTTTTTATATTTTCACATGTTTCGTAAAATTTTTCTACTGGAACCCCCATAATTTCACTATATCTTTGAGGCTCGCCTGCACTAAAATTAAATCTAAGGTAAGTTAAAGAAGGTAGTATTTTTCGTAATACTTTTTCTGTAAGTGTATTTCCGTGAGTTGCTATTGCCATATCAAGACCAACTCTTTTGCCATATACAATCACATCTTCATAAATAGGATTAGCAGTACTTTCACCATCACTAACCAAGCTTATAGCTTTAACTCCAACATCAGCACAATCATCTAAAAAGTTTTTCATTATAGAAAGTGTAATTTTATGCGGTTTATTTCTCTGCATATTTGCATAACAAAACTCACAGTTATATTGACAAGCTTGTGTTAATGCCATGTCTATTGTTATTGGAACAATTCTCTTTCCGCTTTTCCACTGCTTAAGTCTATCTTGATGCCATAATATTTTTGAACCATCCAATATTAATTCTGACATTTTAATTGTCTCCTAAACACGCAAACCAATCTTTGGTTGCATCATCTATACTTTTCTCATCCCAAACAGGTGCTTCTCTCCACTGTTCTATATTTTCTAACATAATTTTAACACCATCTTCAAAAGTAACTTTAGGAGTCCAACCTAGTAACTTTTTAATTTTACTTATATCAGCATAAGTACAATCAGGTTCGCCTGGTCTTTTAGGAATATATTGTTTTTCACCACCTAATAATTCAACTAAATAATTAATACTATAAGTATTGTCACTACCTACATTAAATATCTCACCAGTAAATTCACTTTGACTTGCTTTATAACAAGCATCAACTATATCGGTCACATAAGTAAAATCTCTAGCTTGTTCGCCATCTCCAACAATAGTTAAAGGCTTATTATTTAAAAGTTGTGCTAAAAATACACCAAATACAGCACCATAAGTTCCACTTGTTCTATGTCGTATTCCATACACATTAAAAAATCTCATAGAAACTACCGGCATATCATATAATTGTCCCCAGTGCATCACATACTGTTCGCCAACAGTTTTAGTATGAGCATATGGATATTCTGGTGCTATTGAACTTGTTTCTGGAGTTGGATAAATATCAGGAATACCATAACAACTACTTGAAGCTGCATATACAAACTTTTTTAACTTTTTTGATTTCTTAGCAGATTCTAAAACTCTAATGGTTCCATCTACATTTGCTCTATGATACTTTATAGGATTATTAATAGAAGGAACTATATCAGCTAAAGCAGCATAATGAAAAACATAATCAACATCTTCAAAATATTTATCTAATTCAACTTTATAATTTCCAATATCAGCATTTATAAAAGTTATTTTACCTTTATGGTGTTCAATATTATCAAGTCTTCCATTTGCTAAATTATCTATAACTGTTACTTCATAGTTATTTTTAACTAATAAATCAACCATATGAGAACCTATAAATCCAGCTCCACCTGTTACTATTGCTTTTTTCATCATATTTATATATCCTTCAAGTAGTATTGTATAAATGGATCTAAAATAATATATTGACCATTGTTATTCTTTGATATAAAGCCAAAATCTTTTAGTTCATTAATTATTTTATTTATATTTTGACTTCTTACTCCTAACTTTTCCAATGGTGGGTAAGGATTATTTTCATTTGCGATTTGTTTTAAAATATCAATAAAATATTTTTTTCCTTTTATTTTAAATAACTCTAATGATATAAAATCCTTTTCATTATTATAAACACTTATTGCTATTCTTAAAATAGAGATATTATTGATATTTTTACTTCTAAACTTACTATAAAAATATATCTCGTTTGCTATTTTCATAATATAATATGGCAATCCATTTGTTAAATTTTGTATTAAAGCAATATGATTATTAGATATATTAATATTTTCACTTTTAAATTTATTGATAAAAAATTCATGATAATCTTTTTGTTTCATAGGCAATATGTTTAATACTGTTGCAAATCTAAAAAAAGCACTATTGCTTGATGAAAAAAGTTTTTGCATTAAGTGATACTGACTTCCTGCAAATATAAAAGTAATTCTTTTCTGTAGTTGAAAAATAGATCTCATCTTTTGTAAAAGCATATCACTTTTATTAAATTTTATTATTTCACCCAATTCATCAATAATAAAAACTATCTTTATATCTAATTTATTTGCTACTATTTCTGGCAAATGCAATGCAAATTCCAATAAGTCATCATCACTTTTATCATTAATTAGTTTTTGTGCTGTTTGAATTTTTAAATCATTTATACTTAGAGACAATGTACTAAAATGATTAATAATATTTTTAAGTAGTTCAATGCTTTGATTTTTCAACTGCTCAATAGCACTATTAAAACCTGCTAGTTTATATACTTGGTCTATTATTTTTAATGCTAATTCTCTTTTTGTATATACATTCATTAAATCAATATGAATAAAATTTGCTTTATTTTGATGCTTAAATTCTAATATTAATGATGTTTTTCCATATCTTCTTGGGGCTATTAAAACTATACTATTTGAGTTTTCTACGGAGCTTTTTAATCGAAACAACTCCTCTTCTCTTCCAATAAAATCTTCTGCCAATACTGGCTTACCACTTTTAAACACAATACGCCTTTGCAATATACATTTTGATTAATACTATATAGTATTATAACTTAATTACTACTTGGTTATATAAAATTATCATGGTCTTGTGGATTCTTAAGACGCCATAAATATCCATTAACTTCATCCATTCTACAATTTGCTCTACACCCTGATATATCTAATTTTTCTTTTACATAAGTTATAGATTTTATTCTTTTTTCACCTTCCCATACAGTTTCAAATGTATCCTCTTTTATGTTTCCATAGCAAAACTTACTTTGTTGTAAATATGCACTACATCCGTACAAATCACCATTTGCCATAAGATGAGCCCAAAAATAAGGTGTTGAATAACATTTTTTATAACTATGTCCTGTGTCTAGTTTTTTCATTGTATTACTTCTAAATACAACATTAAAATCATCAGAATTAAATTGTTTTAAATCATTTTCTAAATCTAGCATTGGATTATAATCAATATTTTCATATTTGTTTGTTTCACTAAAAAGATGTTGTGAATATGGTTTTATAACCAAATAATCCAAACCTATTTCTTTTGCGGTTTTTGCCATCACGATAGCTTCATGTTGATTTTCAGGCAACAATAACATTTGAGCACCAAGCACACAACTATAATTATTTTTCTTTCTTATTTTAACAGCCAACTTCATATTTTCAATTACTTTATCAAAATCCTCCGCTTTTGTTCTATGAATAGAAGCATAGCTATCTCTTGTACCTGCATTTATACTCACCTTTATCCATGAGCTATTTTTCACCAACTTATCGGCATTCTTTTCATTTAATAATACAAAATTAGTAGTTATCGAGTTATCAATACCTACACTTTTACTATACTCTATAATATCATCTAAATTTTTATGCAATAATGGTTCACCTTCTCCAGCAAACATTATACTTTTGACACCTTTTTTTGACATCTCTTCTAATCTTGTTTTTAAAAGTTCCGTTTCCCATCTAACATTTTGATACCCTATATAATCAACAGCACAAAAAGTACATCTATGATTACAAGCACCAACTGGAGATATTTCTATATATATAGGGTATATCTTTTTTAATTTATCTATATCATCTTTTGCTTCAATCCACTTAGCTACTCTTTGTGGGTGAAATGCCAACTTATGACTATCTATTGCGTATTTATCACTCATACTGTATCTCCATTATTAGTTTTATTATTGTATCCAATTTTTGTCTTATATTTTTGATTTGAACTTTTTGGTTTATCTGGTATTGTTAATTTTAATAAACTTTTTTCTATAAAACCCTGCATTTCCTAGTATCTCCATATCTGACATATTTCTAAATGGTAAGAAGTATTATACAGCATAATACCCACCAGTTTTTGAACTACCCTTAAACTCAATCTTTTTTTCATCTTTTAATTTCTTAATCCACCGTTCTATATTTTTAACTGATGTATTTAATTTTTGAGCAAAAAATGGTGTTTTTTTGTTTGGATTTAATTTAATAAGATTAAGTAAACTATTTACTCCCTCATTTACTCCCTCATTTACTCCCTCATTTACTCCCTCATTTACTTCTATTCTTTCTTGATTATAATATTTTTTGATAAATTTTATTTGAGTAAAAGCAGAGCCACTATCGTCAACAATAAATTCAATTTCTGGATAATCTTTTAAGTCATTTTTAACTTTACTAAAACCTGTACCCCACTGCTCAATAATATTTAGTTTTCTAAATATATTACCTAAATTTGGATTTCTTAGCTCACTACAACCACTACCAATTTTATCTTTTTCTATTAAAAAAACACCTGGATTAGTTATCTCTATCATATCATCAAATATCGCTATTTTTATATCACTGCCCAAAATTGAATAATCTCTATGCACTATAGCATTTATAATAATTTCCCTTAATGCTAATAGCGGATATTCCCATCTGTTTTTTCTATAAACTTCACCAATAGTTGCACCTAACTTAATATTTCTTTTTACAAAATCTATAGTTTTTTCTATAGATACAACAATATCTCCATCATAAGATGCTTGATCCAAAAAGACTTTTGTAGTAGCACCTTTAAATCTTGCACACTCAATTTTTACAAGAGGAAAATAATCATCTCTTTTGGTTGAAAATAAAATTCCTAAATTTGTTAAAAAATATTGTTCTCTTTCCTTTTTAATTAACTTTAGCTTTTCATAAATTTTCATTGATGGTATTTGATTTAGCTTTGTTTCTATATGTTCATCAAATACTTTAAATATCTCATCCTTATATCCAAAATCATAATTTAAAATACTATCAAAGCTGATTCTTCTCCTTTGTCTCTCAAGCTTTTCTATTATATCTATAGTTGCTAATCTATTTGTAGCACCAGCTCTTACATAAGTACCTTTATGTTTACCATCTTTTTTTATATAGTGTGGTTTTTGATTTGATGGATAAAAGTGGATAACTAACACTAATTTATCTTTAACTCTTACACTATATATTTCAGGGATAATATTTGGCATACAATTATCATAAATAGTGCTAGAAATAATTTCATCATATTCTACTATTTTATCTTCATCTATTCCAATAACTTTATTATTATCACAAATACCAATAATCAAATCACCACCTTGTGAATTTGAAAATGCAATTGCTGTTTTTATTATCTTATCTTTTGTTGGCAATATCTCTTTAAATTCTAATTTTCTATTTTCATTTTGTAAGATTAGTTTTTTTATATCATTCATCTTTTATACAAATCCCAAATGCTTACTATCAACATCCAAATAATCTAATATCATCTTATTCTTACAATCTTTACTTAGACTTATTTTATAAAACTCATCTTCTTTGTTTAATATCATCATCTTTTAGTGCCTTCTCTTGTACAGGTCATTTCCACCATAAGTTTTAGTATACTGATACATATTTCGTATGCCACTACCTAACTCTTCTGCATATCCCATAATTCTCATAGCTTTTGCAATTGCTGGATTTTTGGCAAGTGTGGTAAAATTATATTATTCATTCTAGCGTTTCTAATATGGGTTTCATTGTTTCATCATTGTATGAAAACTTATCTCTAAATATATAAACATTAGATACTAAATTATTATATTCATTTTTATCAATATCTAATACTTTATTAAATTCATCTATATCTTTATCTTCAAACACAATACCAATTTTATTTTCTTCTACAATCTTTGATAATGATTTCATTGCTTTATTTACAACTACAGGCAACCCTGCTTCTAAGTATAATACAAATCTACTAATAACTGCATATTCATAATGTTCAGGATATTCTTTCAATTCAAAATCATAAAAAGTATCAGAAAATATACCAAAATCATATCCTTTAAGGATTGAAGGATCCATCTCTTTCCCTAAGTGAATTGAAAAATATTTATTAAAATTATGTTCATATAAATAGTCTTTATATTTTTCCTCATTTTGCACCAAAGCATAAAACCTTTTCAATAAAACTACATTTACTTCTATTGATAAACTTGTAATATCTTTTATTTTTTTATAAAAACTTTTAGCATCAACTAGTTCAGGCTCTGAAGTTGGTGTTAATGTTCCTGCCATAACTAATTTAATATTATTTTTATCATAGTTGATATTGTCTCGTGTATCTATACTATCTTTTGTACAATATTCTGGAAAAAATACAAATTGCTCTTTTGAAAGGTTATACTCTTCTGCCCACCTTTCAGACTGCTCTACTGTAAAATGTGATAATATCTTTTTACCTGATTTAAATAATCTTTCAATACCATCAAAATCTTCCACAGTTTTATAAATAAATTTATATTTTTCTTTTGGAAAGTTATGCCAATCTTTAATATAAAAAATAATATTTTCAAATGTCTCGGCTAAAACTGCAGCAAATTCATATCTATGCATCCAAGGCCTATGGAAAATCAAATCAAATTTATTATTTTTTAAATAGCTTATAATCTCATTCATATTTTCTACAGTAATTATATGTGTAGTGTATGATTCTAGATTTTTATTTTTTTCAATATTTACTTGTATTAAATAAGTTTCAATATTTTGTGAATTTAAAAATTTAACTATTCTTCTTAATGCAAAATCTTGTGGAATATTTTCTCCATTTGGAGGAATAATTGCTATTCTTTTATTTAATTTCATACTAAAAGCTCTCAAACAATGTACAATTTTTACAAATTTCAGCATTTTTATTAATAACACTATTTCTAAAATTATTAAATTTAGATGAATTAAAGATATCATTTACACTATTTATTTTAATATTACCAAAATTTATTATATTATCATCCCAATAAATACAACAAGGCATAACATATCCCAATGAATTAATATGTAAAGTATCAAATGGTTGAGGGCATATGTCACTACTTATCCCTTGAGGTGTTAATATATTGATGCCCGTAAAAGTCTCTAATTTTTTAGATAAAATACCTTTATTCTCTTCGCTTATACCATCTGTTCCATCAAAATTATTAAGATATATTATTTGCCAATTCTTTATACTTAAGTTTTTTAAATATTTATATATTTCATCTACATAATCTATAGTTATATCACTTACTACAGTTTGTACTTTAATACTATCGCTATTATTACTTGCTATAAATTTAAGATTTTCATCAAATATATTAAGCTTTGTTCCAACTCTTGTTTTATTAATTATTTCACTGTCTAATGTATCAATAGATATTGACAATCTAGATAATCCATTTTTAAATAGCCCATCATATTTTTCCTTAGACATTGCCAATAAATTACTAGTTGTTTCGACCAAAAG